>JAICZO010000062.1 GCA_029057255.1 Muribaculaceae bacterium
CCTCCTTCCAGGCAGTGCTCACCATGAGCGGTATCGCCGGTATCGTGCTCGCGCTCGGTATGGCCGTCGACGCCAACGTGCTCATCTTCGAGCGTACCAAAGAAGAGCTGCGCGCCGGCAAGAACGTCCGCAACGCCCTCGCCGACGGCTACAGCAACGCTTTCTCCGCTATCTTCGACTCGAACCTCACTTCGATCATCACCGGCGTAATCCTGCTCCTCTTCGGTACAGGTCCCATCAAGGGCTTCGCCACCACTCTTATCATCGGCCTTATCTGCTCGTTCTTCACAGCTGTATACCTGAGCCGTCTCTTCTTCCTCTGGTTCTCGAAGTCTGAGTCCTTCAACAAGCTCACATTCTCGACCGGCATCTCCAGCAAGATGTTCCTCAACACCAAGATTGACTTCCTCAGCCAGCGCAAGGCAAGCTTCACCGCCGTTGCTGTGCTCGTTGTCATCTGCATCGTGTCGCTCTTCGCCCGCGGTCTCAACCAGGGTATCGACTTCTCGGGTGGCCGCAACTACATCGTGAAGTTTGAGAAGCCCGTCAGCACAACAGAGCTGCAGAACGTGCTCTCCGAGCAGTTCCCCGGCGCTTCGACATCGGTAATCACCATCGAAAGCTCCAACCAGGTGCGCGTGTCGACCAACTACAAGATCAACGACGAGAACGCCGACACCGAGCGTGAAATCACAGGCAAGCTCTTCGAAGCTCTCAAGCCCTACCTCCGCGAAGGCATGACAGCAACAGAGTTCAGCACCACCGACGCTTCGCAGGGTATCGTAAGCTCGCAGAAGGTAGGTCCTTCAGTGGCCGACGACATGCGTACCGACGCCTACATCGCAGTCGCTATCGCACTCGCAGCGATGTTCCTCTACATCCTGCTCCGCTTCCGCAACGTCGCCTTCTCGCTGGGCGCACTCGCTGCCGTAGGCTTCACCGCCTTCATGATTATCGGCTTCTACTCGATTTTCTACGGCGTGCTTCCCTTCGCAATGGAAATCGACCAGAGCTTTATCGCGGCAATCCTGACCGTAATCGGTTACCAGATCAACGATACCGTGGTGGTATTCGACCGTGTGCGTGAGAACACAGCCCTCTATCCCAAGCAGGACTTCTTCACCACTATCAACAACTCGATCAACACCACACTCAGCCGTACCATCATGACATCTTGCTCGACACTGCTCGTGCTGCTGTGCATCTTCATCCTCGGCGGTGACTCGATCCGCAGCTTCACATTCGCAATGCTCTTCGGTGTTATCATCGGTACTCTGGCAACCATCTACGTCGCTTGTCCCGTGGCTTACCTCACAGACAGCCGCAAGAACGCCAAGGCCGTGAAGGCCGGCAAGTAAAAAGGAATCCCCTTTTCACTTCACCACATAGCACGACCGGGCACGCCTCAATGGCGTGCCCGGTCTGTTTTCTGTTGTGTCAACGCGTCGGTTTATTTGAGAGCCTGCTTGACCTTGTCGGCGCCCTTCTGGGCGGCATCGACGGTGGCGTCTCTTACTTCCTTGGCCTTGTCGACGGTAGCGTCCTTGACTTCCTTGGCCTTGTCGACGGTAGCGTCCTTAAGCTCCTCGGCCTTTGCCTCGGCAGCGTCAGCGACCGACGATGCAGCCGAGCCTACACTGTCGGCGGCAGCGCCTGCGGCGTCCTTGGCATCGTCGAGCTTGTCGGATGCGACATCACCGACCTTGTCGAGAGCCTTGCTCACCGACTCGAGCACCCCGGCATACTGGGGAGCTTTCTCCTTGACGACGGGTTCTATTTTAGCGATATAATCCTTGGCTTCCTCGACTTTGCCTTCGCGGACGAGCTTCTGGGCATAGGCCTTGGCTTCGTCGACATAGCCCTTGATATGGTCGGCGTTTGTAGCGTTCTCGATTCTGGATGTCATAGCCGCAGCTGCATCCTCAGAACCTGACTTTGAGCAAGACACTCCGCCAATGGCCAGCACGGCACAGAGGGCGGCAGATAAAACTAACTTTTTCATATTTCTCATATTATAGTTAAACAATAGAGAAACACTCCGGAAGCTGCTTTGGTTCATCTGCGGCGACGCAGGCGGCCGTAGGACATCCACGCCGCAGGCGGCAGCATCACGCACAGCGTCCACCACGGGCCTATTGCATGATACAGCGCGAGGGTGGCGCCTCCGACGGCGACAGCAAGGCACAGCAGCATGGCTATACCCTTGCGGAGCCGCATGCCGTAGCGGAAACGGAACACGGCGTAGGTGACCGCGAAATAAGCCGCATACCACAGCACGTAGGCTATGCCGAGTCCTTCGTAGCCGAATGCCCTGAACATAGGGATATACAGGGCGAGGAAGATGACGGCGCTCGACACTTCGGTGAGAATGAACATGCGGCCGTCGCCGCGCGCCAGTATGGTGTAGGCGAGGCACCACGACGCCGCCCTGAAGAATACGCCGCCGGCACCGTAGAGCACGAAGGGCAACGATACCTCGAAGGCGGGGCTATAGAGAATCCGTACGATAAGGCTGCTAAGGCATATAAACAGCACGACCACCGGGATAAGCACCCACAGCGCAATCTTTATCTCATGCGACACAAGAGGCTCCATGCGCCGCACGCTCGACCCGACAGCCGACAGCCGTGGATAGTACTCCATCGCTATGGCCGTGAATATCATGCCGACATAGGTGTTGATGATGGTATATCCGGCCTGATAGAAACCGACATCGGCCTCCGAGACGCTTCTGTTCAGCCAGACGACGAATATGTTTGAGGCCAGCAGCGTGACCGACGTGCTGACGGTCATATAGAAGCCCAGCGAGAGCACGCCGCGCATGCGCCGCCACACTTCGCCGAGACTCAGGCTGACTCTGACGCGCGGGGCGGCGAAGACAAGCGAGTACACGCACTGCGACATGGCATAGACAAGGAGCACCGGCACAACAGCTCCGAGGCGGAAGAAATAGAACAGCGGCACTGCCGAGACAACGCCCGTGACTGCCGTGAAGATGCTTGCCCGTGCGAGAGGGGCGAGCCGGTCGTTGGCTCGCATGATGGCCATCTCCGTGCCGCCGACGGCGATAAAAAGCAGCCATACCGACAGCGCGACGTACGACAGCGCATGACTGCTGTCGCCGAAGGTCCACCGGCTCACAAGCGGCGACAGTATGGCCAGGGCTATCATGGCGGCGATGCCGAGCAGCAGCGACAATCGGCGCACGGCAGCGGTCAGCACTGCTGACTCATGCGGGTTGGCGCGGCATGCGGCAAGGTCGCGCACGGCGCTCTGCTGTATGTTGAGCTGTGTTGTCTGCGAGATAAGGTCGAGTGTGCTGTTGAAGATGGCGAGCATGCCGACGCCGACAGGGCCGAGCCACAGGGCGGCGAGCTTGGTGCGCACGACCGAGCACAGTATGCCGATGACCTGCACGCCGCCGAAGACGCTCAGCGCCTTCAGCACCCTTGCCGTTGTCGATGACATGTCGCGTGTCATCAGCGCAGCCAGTCGGCGGGGTTCAACTTTTCTTTTTCATGGCGCACCTCGAAGTGCAGACGTGTGCGCATATCGTCGGTGCGGTCGCTGAAGACCGAGCCGAGCACCTGCCCGGCGGCCACTTGCTGGCCCTTGCGCACGGCGAGCGTGCTGATGCCGGCGTATACGGTCAGGTATTCGCCGTGACGGACGAGCACGACGTTGTGGTATCCGTCCATGCTTATCACCATCGACACCGTGCCGGGGAAGACAGCCACAGCCGAAGCGCCGGGTACGGTCTCGATGTCGACCCCGTTGTTCATCACTTCGACCTTCGACATGTCGCGGTAGTTCTGACGGCCGAAGTCGCTCACGATTACAGCCGAGGCGTCGACGGGCATGGGCAGCTTGCCCTTCGCGTCGGCGAAGCTTCCCTTAGGCTGCGCGGGCAGCGGCTTCTGCTTAGGCTGCGTTGCGGGCTTTGTGGGCTTGACGGGCTTATCCTTTGACGGTTTCTCTTTTGACGGCTTCTGCTTTTCGGCGGCTGAGTCGGGAGTCGTTTTCTGCTCGTTCTTCTTGCGCTCGAGCTCCTCCTTGCGTCGGCGTTCCTCCTCGGCTTTGCGTCGGCGCTCTTCCTCGGCGGCCTTGCGTGCCTCCTCCTCGATTATACGGTTGAGTTCGCGGTCAAGCTCCTTAGCCTGCCGCTGCTGCTCGTTGAGAGCTTTCTCGAGCTGCCGGCCCTGCTTCTTGAGACGTCCGGCAAGAGCCTCGGCCTCGGTGCGCTGACGGGCAAGGGCATCGCGGGTCACACGCTGGCGCCTGATATTATCGGCGAGGACGGCGCGGGCAGAGTCCAGCTCCGCTTTTTTCTGATGCAGGACGGCGGCGGCGTCCTTGAGTTCGCCCGCCTTCTCAGCCTGCCACTGTCCGAGTTCGCGCAGGTATCTGACACGCTTGCGCGCCTCCGAGAAAGATTTGGCCGAAAAGACGAAGGCTGTCGACGACGCTATCTGTCGCTGGCGGCGAATAGCCCTGAGCGATGTCGAGTACGATGCCTTGAGGCTCTCGACACGTCGTGTGGTCAGCTCGACACTGTCGGCAATGACACGTACACGGTCCGACAGCGAGTCGGCGCTGCGTGTCAGCGACGCTATGACGGCGTTGCTGCTTTCGATGCCGGCGTCGAGGGTCTGAAGCTGAGCCAGCTGACGGCGCGTGTCGGCAAGGTTGTTCTTTATCTGACCTTTGGTACGCTCGATCTTGCGCGCCGCCTCGCGCTGCTCCTTGCGCACGGTCTTGGAGGTGCGCCGCGCATCGGTATGGCAGGGCGCGGCCACGAGTATGGCCGTCAACAGAGACAGGAGCAGCAGTCGTCGCATCGTTGCAGTTCTATAATTACATGTTGTTGAGCAGCTTGAGGACCTGCTCTGTGCTTACCTTGCGCGCTCCGCGGGGTATCGACGGACGCGATACACGTGCCCCGCTGTTCCATGTCGCACGCGACGGCGTCATGGCTACGGTGAGGTCTATGTCGCGCTTCTTGACCTTGCCGACAAGCTGCATCTTGGCGGCAATGACTCCGGCCTCGCTCATCTCCGACTGTGCGAAGGTGCACTCGACGGTATTTGTGCCGGCCTCTATGTCGACGGCGAATATCTGCGGGGGCGTCGTCACGCTTTCGTCGGCAGGTGCGAGCGCCGTGTAGTACCACTCCACCGACGGGGGCATCTTGCGGGGCGATATTGTCCAGGCCGCAATGCCGGGCACGTCGATGGCCGTATTGGCGGTGAAGTTGAAGTCGGAGGCATCGCTCTTGCGCGCCGTACCCTTGCCGGGGACGAAGGCCTGGCCGAGCATCATCGACTGCAGATCGCTGAGGCCGAGACCTGTCGCGGCGGTGAAGCGTCCGATAGACTCGGCGTAATAGACACCCATAGGCTTGGATACGATAATCACGGAGTCGTTGTCGGCATAGAGCGAAGCCGCCTCGATGAAAAGCATCTTCATCGATATTGACAGCGCTTTGCCGTAGACCATAGTCATAGTGCCCGAGAGCGATATGTTCTTGGGCTTTGCGACAGACACCTTGACCGGGACTGTAAGGTCGGTCCAGGGCTGATATGCCTCTGTCATAGCCTCGAAACGGCGCTCGAGCGTGTTGACGCCCTGCTTTACGGGCGCCGTTACGCTGTGCTGCTGTTCGCTATACTCCTGTATCTCAATTGCTTTTCGGCTGCTGCGGCACGAGGGGAGGGCCATTGCCGCAGCCACTGTGATGATTGATAAAAGTCTGACTGAAAGCTTCATTCGAAAAATATGGTTTTGTGCTGCACTTTCTTCTTTATCAGCTCATTGTCGGGGAGCTGACGGAGTGCCATTTTCCAGAATTCGACAGCCTCCTTGCGGTCGCCTGTCATGAAGTATATGTCGCCGGCATGGTCGAGAATCTCCGCCGAAGCCTCGTCGGCATTGCTGTCATCGGGCTTCTCGCCGGGGATGATGCCTATAATCTTCAGAGCGGAGTCTATCTGCTCGCGTGCCTTTGCATAGTCTTTTTTCTTGAAAAGAACCCACGCGTATGTGTCGATAAACGTGGAGTTTGCGGGGTCGGAAGCGGTCGCTATCGAGGCGTACAGCTCGGCGCGTCCGAGGTCGGAGTCGCTCTCGGCCATGTGATATGCGCAGTTGTTGAGCGCCATGAAGTTGTCGGGGTTCTCTTCTATCGCGCGGCTATACTCTGCGAAAGCGCTGTCGCGATCGCCGAGCCTGTAGAGCAGGTCGCCGCGGGAGGCATACACCATCGAGGCCACTTCGGGCGACGGCACTTCGTCGATATTGACACTGTCGAGAATGGCGAGAGCCTGGCCGAAACGCTCCTGCATCGCCAGGGCTGACGAGGCCTGCAGCGACATGTAGGCGTCGCCGGGGTATAGCTTCATTGCCTTGCGTGCCGAGGCTATGATGCCGTCCATGTCCTGCTTGTGGGCGTAGAGCGAGACGAGATTGAACCACACCTCGCGGTTGTCGGCATTGAGGTCGAGCGAGTACGAGAGCTGCTCGATGGCGTCGTCGACCTCGTTCACGGTCGCCTTGTACGCACCGTAGAGGGCATGAAGGTCGGCCTCGCCGGGATTCACTTCCTGAAGAGTCTCGAACATCTGCTCGATGCGGGGGCGCTGTGTGGAGTCCTCGTACATCTTGACGACATAGTCCGATATCAGCCCGAGCTTCTCCTCGAACTGCATCGAGGGCGACTGCAGAGCCTTGAATACTTCGCGGTCAAAGGCCACACTGTCGCCGCGGCTGTGGTAGAACTGAGCCTTGGAGAGATTGACGCGGCCGTCGTAGGGGTCGATTTCCTGAGCGCGCTCGTAGTAGGCTATGACGGAGTCGGGGCGGTTGATGGCATCGTACACACGGCCGACGAAGAGTGCCGTGTTGACGTCGCCGGGCGCCGATGCCGCCAGAGTCTCCAGATCGCGGATAATCGAAAGCGTGTCCTTGCGCAGCGCGTATGCGTTGATTTTCTTGGCCGTGAGAGCCATAGTGGGGCCGAGAGCCTTCTCGAGCCGGTTCATCAGCGCGAGGGCGCGGTTATAGTCGGCAGTGTCGGGCTGCACGGAGTAGCGGCGCAGCAGAGCCGTGGCAAGGTTCATTGCGGGGTCGGTGCGCGAGGGCAGCATGGTGTCGAGGCGCTCCCATACCCTCACGACATCGTCGAAGCGGCCGAGGTGGTCGGCCAGCGACACATACGACGAGTAGTTGTATGCGTCGGTAGGGTCGGCGTCGAAGCGCTTTGCGAGCCTTGCGTAGGCCTCCTCGCTGGAGAGAGTGTATGTCGTCGGCAGACCGAATGTCATCTCTGCTATGC
>JAICZO010000063.1 GCA_029057255.1 Muribaculaceae bacterium
GTACATCGGCGCCGGCAAGGAAATCGTCAACAAGAACCTCGGTGCTGAAAGCGACTTCGAAGTTTACACCGAATTCGACACCCCCTACACCTACACCTTCGTAGCTCCCGCTGACAAAGTTTACCTCGAAATCTTCCTCTCGAACACCTACGGTGAAGGCAACAACAAGAACCCCGAAAACGGTCTCTGGATGGACATCGACATGGTAAGCGTTACAGGTGACGAAGTAGGTGGCGTAAACGACGTTATCGTAGCCGACACCAACGCTCCCGTTGAATACTTCAACCTCCAGGGCGTACGCGTGGCTAACCCCGAAAACGGTCTCTTCATCCGTCGTCAGGGCAAGACCACAACTAAGGTTGTCCTCTGATAAGACACTCCATTCTCCGGCAGTCAGGCTCCGTGCCTGACTGTCTTCAGAATTTGGCAACATAAAGCACGGTACAATCACTGACGTAGTCACTACGACCTGCCTTATGTTGCCAAATATGTATAGGCACAGCCTGTGCCGCTACATGAGCATTCTTTTTTTTATCAAATAATACTACATGAAAAAACTCTTTCTTGGTCTTGCCCTCCTTGCTGGTACAGTAGCCGCTCAGGCCGCCGTCCCCGCTCCCGAGGCAGGTAAAACCTACAACATCAAGAACAAGTGCGGCCTCTACATGAGCTATAACGGCACAAAGCTCACTGTGGCCAACCTTGACAACGGCATCACCGACCAGCGCTTCACCTTCGAGGCTGTAGACGGCAAGGCCGACACCTATGCAATCAAAGCTGCCGACGGAAAGTATGTCGGCACCGACGGCCAGTGGACAGTCGCTTTCGCTTCTGACGCTACTTCCGACAAATTCCAGGTTAAATTCGTAGAATCGGCTACCGAGCCCGACTATGTCAACCTTACTTTCGTCAGCCGCACCGACGGCAAGGGCTTCGGTCTTGACAACACTACTGCAGGCTCGACCATCTACACCGACAAGGGCGAGGACAAGAGCAACTTCTGGACCATCGAAGAGGCAGGTATCATCACCTCGACCGTCGCTCCCGACCCCAGCAAGTACTATGCTCTCCGCAACCGCGCAGGCTTCTACCTGACAGTGCGCGACAAAGTGCAGGTTACCAAAGAGAACGAGACAAGCTTCAAAGTAGGCAACGGCGCAACAATGCAGAAGCTCCGCGAAGGCGACAAGAGCCAGATCATGCAGTTCGTGCCCGTTGAAGGCAAGGAAGGTGTGTATGCAATGCGCGTGATGAGCACCGGTTTCTATGTGGCTTCGGGCTACCAGTCCAACAAGCACACAAACTACTGGACCGTAACTCCCGTTGGCATCAATACCGCCCTCTCGCAGTACAAGCTCAGCGTGGCTGAAGGCGGCGAAGGCTATGTCTTCCTCTCGAATATCTCCAAGAAGGCCGGCGAAAGCTACCTCGGCTGCGACGACGCCGCCGAGAACTCGTCGGTATACACCAACAAGGACGGCAAGCGGCTCGACCGCGAGACATGGTGGCTCGAGGAAG
>JAICZO010000064.1 GCA_029057255.1 Muribaculaceae bacterium
GGTCGGGGTGACAGGATTCGAACCTGCGACCACCTGGTCCCAAACCAGGTGCGCTACCGGACTGCGCTACGCCCCGAAAATCACTGCAAAGGTAGAGAAAAATAGACTGCCAAGCAAATTTTTCGCTACAAAAGGCTCAAAAAAGAGCAATATTGCGCTGTTTTCAAAATTTATGCTTAACTTTGTGGTTGCTAATTGTGCACAAATTATAGCAAGCTTAAAAACAGATATGAAAAACCTGCTTATGGTAGCCGCTGCCGGCGCCGTGCTGTGTGCCTCCTGCGGAGGTAATTCCAACGGCACTCATCCCAACCCCTTCCTGGCGGAGTATGACACCCCTTACGAGATTCCGCCGTTCGACCGTATCGAATATGCCGACTATCTGCCCGCCCTTGACTCGGGTATCTCGCAGAAAAAGGCAGAAATCGCCGCAATCGTCGCCAACCCCGACACCGCGACATTTGCCAACACCATCATGCCGCTCGAGCGCAGCGGCGAGATTCTCGACAAGGTCGCAGCAGTTTTCTTCGCCCTCGACGAGTCCAACTCATCGCCCGAGATGGTCGAAATCGCAGAGACATTCTACCCCGTCTACTCACAGTTTGCCGATGAGATGACGATGAACGACTCTCTCTTCGCCCGCATCAAGCACGTATACGACACCCGAGAGAGCGCCGGGCTCGCCCCCGACCAGATCCGCGCTGTCGAAGAGTACTACAAGCAGTTCACCCGCAACGGCGCCCTTCTTGACGCCGACAGCAAGCAGCAGCTCAAGGACGTCAACACCGAGCTGACCAACCTCTACCTCGCATTCAACAAGAACCTTCTGAGCGCCACCAACGAGTTCGCAATCGTTGTCGAGGACTCGACACGCCTCGCCGGCCTGCCCGAGTCAAGCATCGCCCAGGCTGCCGAAGCAGCCAAGGAGCGCGGCGAAGAAGGCAAGTGGGTATTCACCCTCCACGCACCCAGCCGTCTGCCCCTGCTGCAGTTCGCCGACGACCGCGACCTGCGCCGCGAGATGTACGAGGGCTACACTAACCTCGCCTCCTCAGGCCAGTACAACAACCTGCCCGTCATCAACAAGATTCTCCAGGCTCGCGCCCGCAAGGCCGCTCTCTTGGGCTACAAGGACTTCGGCGCTTACATGACCGCCAACGTCATGGCCAAGACCACCGAGAACGCCGAGAACCTGCTCATGCAGATCTGGCGCCCCGCCGTCAAGCGCGTCAAGGAAGAAGTGAGCGAGATGCAGGCCATCGCCGACAGCGAAGGCGCAGGCATCACCATAGCTCCCTGGGACTACTATTACTACGCCGAGAAGGTGCGCAAGCAGAAATATGACCTTGACGAGTCGAAGGTACGCGAGTACTTCGCCATCGACAGCGTGCGCAACGGCATCTTCACAATGGCCGAGCGCCTCTACGGCGTCAAGTTCACCGAGATGCCCGACGCTCCCAAGTACTTCGACGAAGTGACCGTCTACGACGTCACCGACGCCGCCACCGGCGAGCACGTGGCCGTCTTCATGACCGACTACTTCCCCCGCGCCTCCAAGCGCCAGGGTGCATGGATGAGCGAGTTCAAAGGCTCGTGGCAGAAGGCCGACAGCACATCGTCGCGTCCTGTCATCTACAACGTGGGCAACTTCTCGCGCCCCACAGCCGACGCTCCCGCGCTGCTCACTCTCGATGAAGTGGAGACTATGTTCCACGAGTTCGGCCACGGCCTCCACGGCATGCTCTCGCGCGCACGTCTCAAGAGCCAGGCAGGCACCAACGTCGACCGCGACTTCGTAGAGCTTCCCTCGCAGATCCACGAGCACTGGGCACTCGAGCCCGAGCTGCTCCGCACCTACGCCAAGCACTACCGCACAGGCGAGGTGATACCCGACGAACTCATCGCCAAGCTCGAAGCTTCGGCAACACATAACCAGGGCTTCACAACAGCCGAGCTTGCAGGCGCCGCTCTGCTCGACCTCCAGTTCGGCAAGCTCAACCCCGAGGGCGACATCGACGTTGCCGCTTTCGAGGCCAACGTGGCACAGCAGCTCGGCATGCCCGCCGAACTCACATTCCGCTACCGTCCCACATACTTCAAGCATGTCTTCGGCAGCGACGGCTACGCTTCGGGCTACTACACTTACCTCTGGGCTGAAGTCCTCGACACCGACGGCTTCGAGCTCTTCAAGGAGAAAGGCATCTTCGACCCCGAGACTGCACGCAAGTTCAAGGAGAACATCCTCGAGAAAGGCGGCTCGGAGGACCCCATGCAGCTCTATGTCAAGTTCCGCGGCCAGGAGCCTTCTGTCGACGCACTCCTGCGCAACCGTGGCCTCAAGCCTGAAGCCACCATCAATCTCAGCTCAAAATCAGGAAAATAAACACAGCATAAAATGTTCAGGACCAATACATGCGGCGAGCTGCGTCTCGCCGACGCCGGCCGCGAGGTGACTCTCGCCGGCTGGGTACAGCGTGTGCGCAAGATGGGAGGCATGACCTTCGTCGACCTGCGCGACCGCTACGGCATCACTCAGGTAGTATTCAACATCGAGCATGACGCGGCGCTCACCGAGGCCGCAAACCATCTCGGCCGCGAGTACGTGATACAGGTGGTCGGCAAAGTAGCCGAGCGCACAGCCAAGAACCCCTCGCTCCCCACAGGCGACATCGAGATCATCGCCGACCGCCTCACTGTGCTCAACGCCAGTGAAGTGCCCCCCTTCACCATCGAAGACGAGAGCGACGGCGGCGACGACATCCGCATGCGCTACCGCTATCTGGACCTGCGCCGCACCCCCGTGCGCAGCAACCTCGAGCTGCGTCACCGCATGACAATGGAAGTGCGCCGCTACCTCGACAGCAAGGGCTTCCTCGAAATCGAGACACCCATGCTCGTAGGCTCTACCCCCGAGGGCGCACGCGACTTCGTCGTGCCCTCCCGCATGAACCCCGGCCAGTTCTACGCCCTGCCCCAGTCGCCCCAGACCCTCAAGCAGCTGCTTATGGTGTCGGGCATGGACCGCTACTTCCAGATTGTGAAGTGCTTCCGCGACGAGGACCTTCGCGCCGACCGCCAGCCCGAGTTCACACAGATCGACTGCGAGATGAGCTTCATCGAGCAGGAGGACGTCATCGAACTCTTCGAGGGCATGGCCAAGCACCTCTTCAAGACCATCCGCGGCATCGAACTGACCGAGCCCTTCATCCGCATGCCCTGGGCCGACGCCATGAAGTACTACGGCAGCGACAAGCCTGACATCCGCTTCGGCATGCGCTTCGTAGAGCTGATGGACGTACTCAAAGGCCACGGCTTCAGCGTCTTCGACAACGCCGAGTACATCGGCGGTATCTGCGCCAAGGGTGCGGCAACATATACCCGCAAGCAGCTCGACGCCCTCACCGACTTCGTCAAGCGTCCGCAGATCGGCGCCAAAGGCATGGTATATGCCCGCGTCGAGGCTGACGGCAACGTCAAGTCGAGCGTCGACAAATTCTATACTCAGGAAGTGCTCCAGCAGCTCCGCAAGGCTATGGACGCTGAGCCTGGCGACCTTATCCTCATCCTCAGCGGCGACGACGCCATGCGCACCCGCAAGCAGCTCTGCGAGCTGCGCCTCGAGATGGGACGCCAGCTCGGCCTGCGCGACAAGGACACCTTCGCATGCCTCTGGGTGGTCGACTTCCCCATGTTTGAGTGGAGCGACGAGGAGCAGCGCCTGATGGCCATGCACCACCCCTTCACCCACCCCAAGGACGAGGACATCGCCCTGCTCGACACCGACCCCGCAGCAGTGCGCGCCGATGCCTACGACATGGTCATCAACGGCGTCGAAGTCGGCGGCGGTTCTATCCGTATCCACGACAGCGAGCTGCAGGCCAAGATGTTCGAGATTCTCGGCTTCACCCCCGAGAAGGCTCAGGAGCAGTTCGGCTTCCTGATGAACGCCTTCAAGTTCGGTGCGCCTCCCCACGGCGGCCTCGCCTACGGCCTCGACCGCTGGGTGAGCCTCTTCGCCGGCCTCGACAGCATCCGCGACTGCATCGCCTTCCCCAAGAACAACAGCGGCCGCGACGTCATGCTCGACGCACCCTCGTGCCTCGACCAGAAGCAGCTCGACGAGCTTAACCTCGCCCTCAATCTCCCCGAGGCCAAAGCATGAAGCTGAGCTACATCATAGCAGCCCTCGAAGAGTACGCCCCGCTTGCCCTGCAGGAAAAGTGGGACAACTCCGGCCTGCAGACCGGCCTGCCTGCCGACTCTGACGGCGAGTGCACCGGCGCACTGCTGTGCGTCGACGTCACACCCGCCGTCATCGACGAGGCCGTCAGGCGCGGATGCAACCTTGTAGTGTCGCACCACCCGCTCATATTCAAGGGCCTGCGCAGCCTCACAGGCCGCACGCCCGCCGAGCGCACGGTAGCCGCCGCAATACGTGCGGGAGTGGCCGTATACTCGAGCCACACAGCCCTCGACAGCACCGAGGGCGGCATCTCCTACGAGATGGCAGCGCGCCTCGGCGCGCGTCCGCTGCGCGTGCTGTCGGCCGCCGACGCTCCGGCCGCCCGTCTGAGCGTGACATGCAGCCGCGACCGCGCCGCCGACGTCAGGCTCATAATGCTTGACGCCGACAGCGACCGCTGCGACTACTTCGACATCGACGGCGAGACTGCCGCCGGCACCGCCGACACCACACTCGCCGACTCGATAGTGCGCCACACCCCGCTG
Source organism: Muribaculaceae bacterium (assembly GCA_029057255.1). Classification (GTDB taxonomy): domain Bacteria; phylum Bacteroidota; class Bacteroidia; order Bacteroidales; family Muribaculaceae; genus CAG-873. Next base: position 4,729 of record JAICZO010000064.1, read on the forward strand.
TGCCGCGTCGAGGCCACGGTGGCAGCAGGCGACACCCGCCGCATCGTCAACGCCCTGCGCGACATGCCCGGCGGCGAACGCCTCCGCATCGACATCGTGCCTCTGGACAACCGCGACAGCAGCCTCGGCCTGGGCGTCCTGGCCGTCTTCGACACCCCGGTGACACAGGCCGCGCTCACGGCCATGCTCAAGGAGCGCTTCGGCATCAGCGCCATCAAGGCCTCGGCATCGTACGACCCCGAGGCAAAGGTGCGCCGCATAGCACTCTGCGGCGGCAGCGGCGGCGAGTTCATCGGTGCAGCCACAGCGGCAGGAGCGCAGGCATACGTCACGGCCGACGTCCGCTACCACGACTTCGCCGACAATGCCGGCAACGCCATGACAGTCTTCGACATAGGGCACTATGAGAGCGAAGCATGCTCAAAGGATATCTTTTATCGAATTATTAAAAATAAATTTCCAAACTTTGCAGTGTATATCTCCGAGGTGGAGACATCGCCGGTAAGATACCTGTAATTAAGGACATACAATATAATATGGCAACAGAACATAAGAACGACGCCGCGCGCTCGGTGGAAGAGCGTCTGAAGACCCTCTACAAGCTCCAGCTTATCCACTCCGACATCCGCCGCATACGCGCTATCCGTGGCGAGCTGCCCCAGGAAGTGAAAGACCTCTCCGACACCGTCAAGGGTCTGAACTCCCGCATCGAGCGTTTCCGCACCGAGATCGAGGACCTCAAGGCTAAACGCGTCGACGAACAGAACAAAATCGAGAACAAGAAGATTCTCATCGAGCGCTACAAACAGCAGCTCGACAACGTGCGCAACAACCACGAGTTCGACAATCTCACTAAGGAAATCGAGTACGAGACCCTCGAAATCCAGCTCAGCGAGAAGAACATCGGCGAGTACGAGCGTCACATCTCCAACCTCGAGAACGAGATAGCAAACACCGAGAGCCTCATCAACGACCAGTCCGCACTCCTCGAAGAGAAGAAGGCTGACCTCGACAACCTCGTGAGCGAGACACGCGCCGAAGAGGAGACTCTCCTCGCCAAGGCCAAGAAGCTCGAGCCCGCTATCGACGAGCGCACACTTGCCGCATTCAAGCGCATCCGCGACAAATCGCACAACGGTCTCGGCATCGTCATCGTTGACCGCAACGCCTGCGGCGGCTGCTTCAACCGTATCCCGCCGCAAAAGCAGATCGAAATCAAGACTCACAAGAAAGTCATCGTATGCGAATACTGCGGCCGTATCATGGTCGACCCCGAACTCGCTGCTAACGTACAGGAAGAGGTTGCAAAGGAAAAGTAATTCTTTCCTGCCGAATATTGAACAAGCGGAGGGCTGCCACAACGGCATCTCTCCGCTTGTTGTTTCACGAAAGCCCCGAAAATGTCAAAATTAGGTGAATAATTATTAATTTTTGTAAACTTCGCTTGCAGTCCGCAAAAAAGCCCTTATCTTTGCAGTGCAAACATAGGAAAAGAAAACTTCATTCACTAAAAAGGTTAGAAGCAAGACAATCAAACAAATAAGTGAATCATAGGTTAAGACTGCAACTGCCCGTGACGGGTAGTTGCATTTTTATTATAGCGCTGAATAAAAGTGATATATAACTAAAAAATTAACAGAGCATTTCATCGCATATCAAATATCAAAAAATTATACTTACATTTGCAACCGAATCTAACTTTAAAACCGCTGCGGCAACGTATACATGAGAAAATCCATTCTTTTAGCTATCGCGACTATCGTACTGTCGGCCATATGGCCCGTCACCGCTTCCGCACAGTCCAACAGGAAAATCCAGGTGGCAGGTATCGCGTTTTACAACTGGGAGAACCTTTTCGACACCATCCCCAACAACCCCGAAGGACGCGACCTTGAATTCACTCCCAAAGGCGCACGCCAGTGGGACGGACGCAAGTATCGCGAGAAAGTAGGCAACCTCGCCTATGCCATCTCGCAGTTCGCAACCAAGACCACGCCCATCGGCCCGGCCATCATCGGCGTGTCCGAAATCGAGAACCGCAGCGTGATGGAAGACGTTGTCAACCACCCCTCGCTCAAGAAATGGAAACTGCAGGTGGTGCACCATGA
>JAICZO010000065.1 GCA_029057255.1 Muribaculaceae bacterium
GTTCATGGTCTCGATGTCATGTATGGCCATGAGGTCGAATCGGAAGCCGTCGATATGGTATTCGTCGGCCCAGTATTTGACCGAGTTGACAATGAAGTCGCGCATCTGCTGTCGCTCCGAGGCGGTCTCGTTGCCGCAGCCCGAGGCGTCGCTATACGTGCCGTCGGGGCGGTGGCGGTAGTAGTATCCGGGAGCGGTGAGCGAGAAGTTGGACCTGTCATTGTCGGCCGTATGGTTGTAGACGACGTCCATCACCACGCCTATACCGGCGTCGTGCAGCGCTTTCACCATCTCTTTCATCTCGCGCACACGAGCTGCGGGGTTGCCCGGGTCGGTCGAGTACGAGCCTTCGGGGGCGTTGTAGTTGTAGGGGTCATAACCCCAGTTGTACTGGTTGGCCGGGATGTTGGCTTCGTCGACCGAGTTGTAGTCGTACGACGGCAGGATGTGGACGTGTGTCACGCCGAGTTCCTTGAGGTGGTCGATGCCGGTGCTCAGACCGTCGGGCGACTTTGTCATCGGTTCGGTCAGGGCGAGGAACTTGCCTTTGTGCACTATGCCCGACGAGGGGTCGATGCTGAAGTCGCGGTGGTGCATCTCGTAGATGACGGCGTCGGTTATGTTTTTGATTTCGGGGCCTTTGTCGGTGCTCCATCCTTCGGGGTCGGTGCTGCCGAAGTCGATTATTGCAGCACGGTGTCCGTTTGTGCCGACAGCCTTGGCCCATACGCCGGGAGTCTCGTCAAGACGCTTGCCGTCGGCTGTGACGGTGAAGGTGTAGAACTTGCCGTAGAGCTTCTCGGGCACTGATGCCCGCCATGTGCCCTTGTCCGATTTCGTCATCGGGAGCGAGGCCACGGCCGGAGTGTTGCGGTCGGTGTCGTATATGTTTACTGTCACGGCCTCGGCCTTGGGCGACCAGAGCGTGAAGTGTGTGCCTGTGCCGTCGACTTTCAGTTCGAGATCGTCGCCGGAGTATGAAGGCCACAGGGCATATTCTTTTTCCATGTCTGTTTGTGCCGCGATTGCGGGGGCGAGTGCCACAGACGCTGCAATGGCTACTGCGGTAGTTAGATTAAAACGCATTAATGTCAGTAATAGATGTAAGATGATATAATTTCTAAGTAGTAATATGTAGCGGTATCAGGGGAAGAGCCGCTCGTGCAGCGGCTCTTATCTGACGGCGACTCGCTTTGAGAGCTTGCCGACCTTGACGATGTAATATCCCGAAGGCAGCTCGAAGCGCTCTTCCGAGTTTGCGTCGAGGCGTTCGTTGCGTACGACCGAACCTGTTATGGCATATACGGTCACTTCGACGGTTTCAGATGTAGGATTGTCGATAACTACGGCACCGTCGATGACCTTCACGGCCGGTACGGGCTCGGGAGTCTGTGCGCTTTCGAATGCAAAGCCGTCGGCAACCCCTATCAAGAGGCTGAGAGCGAGTGCAATAAGTGTTCTGCGCATAGTTTTCACGGCTTTATATTTTTATGTTTACTACAAAAATATGAAATTATTGTGTGTAAAGCAAATATAAATCCGTTTTTTAAGTAATTTTAATTGCCGGGGAGTCAGTCGAGCAGCTCGACGCGGCGCCACAGTGCGTCGGGCACCATCTTCCACAGCGCCGTCACAACGGCCCAGCGCGAGTCTATGACAGCCACGCGTCGCCCCCGCAGCATAGCCTTCTCGAGCTTGGGTGCGATGTAGTCGATGCTCATCTGCATCGGGTAGTTGCGCCCGGCGAGCAGGGGAGTGTCGACGAAGCCCGGGCGGATGTCGGTGACGGCCACGTTGACGTGCTGCTGGTGTGCGAGCTGGTCGATGGCCTGGAGGTAGTTCCACTGGTAGCGCTTCGATGCGGAGTATGTGGCCGAGATGCCTATGCCTTTGGCTCCGGCGACCGATGTTATGGCGGCTATGTGTCCGCGGTGCAGGTTGGCGGTGTCTTTGTAGTATTTGTATGCCGCGTTGATGATGCGGGTGAAGCCGAGCACGTTCACCATGACGGTCTCGGTGTCGCGGGCCTCGTCGAGGTCGGGGTTGCGCCAGCCGCATCCGGCGGCAAAGAGCATGTAGTCCATGCCGTCGATAAGCTCGATGAGGCTGTAGAATTTCTCGACAGCGTCGTCGGCTGTCACGTCGAAGGCGAGGTACTCTATCCTGTCGGGGTACTGTGCCTTGAGTTCCTTGAGCTTGTCTTCGCGGCGTGCTGCTATGCCCACACGCCACCCCAGCCGCGCCATGTCGGCGGCCACACGCATCCCCATGCCGGAAGATGCGCCGATGATGATTATTTTTTTCATTGTCCGGTAGATTCGTTTTCGGCAGAAGACGCCGCCTCGCTGTCGGGTGTGTCTTCGCTTATGTTGACAACATCTGCGGGCGCCGGCTTGTTCAGGTGGCTTAGCCCGAAAGTGTAGGGCAGCGAGAAACTACCTGTCACATGACCGTTGCGCGAGCCGAAGCCGGGTATATACCACGGCTCGCCGTAGCGTGTCTTGCTTTGGTGGAGTATGCTCTGGTACTTGAATGTCCATCCGGCGGATATCGGCCCCCAGAGCTTGACGCGGAGTCCGGCGACGACCTCAATCCATCCTGCCGTCACGTTCTGCGACGGCACATTGAAGTGCGCGGTCTCCTGCCAGTAGGGGCTGTCGAGAGTCACGCCGTCGACGCTGAACGAGAAGGGGGAGAAGCCGTAGCGCAGGCCTGCGAAGAACGAGTAGTCGGGGTTGGAGTTGTAGAGGAAGTTGTAGTTGGCGCCAAGACGGAAGAAGACGCTCATCGGCGACCGGTAGGTGTATGTGGCGCCCGCAGGCTTGTGGCGGGCAGCGCCGAGGCCGACTTCGACGATGGGCTTGTATCGGTTGTGCAGCGACAGCTCGACCCACGCGTCGGCAAGGCCGTAGTGCTGCCCGAAGGCACGCATCAGCGGATCCCATACGTTGACGCCGACGGTGAGCGCGTCGAAGAGCGGGTACTCCATCTTCGGCACGCGGTTGATGACGGTCGAGTCCATCCACTCCTCGCCCGTTATGGTGTCGACAAAGACGGTGTGGCCGCGGTCGTCGAGATAGCTTATAGAGTTGGCGCGCCGCTTGGCGTTTATCCTTGCCGTGTCGTTGGCGGTCTCGTTGATGGCCTGGGTTGTCGTCGCCTGCGTATTGACGGGGGTCATGCGCCGTCGGCTCTCCGCTTCGAGAGCGACGAGCAGCGACAGTGTGGCCAGCAGGGCAGCTATGAACAGGCGCATTTTCATTGTTTGTCGTTATTGTCGGGGCCGTCCGATATACGGAAATAGATTTTTATCCGCTCGATGTCGACGTTGCTGATGAGCGAGTCGGTGACGGCCACCGAGTCAATGAGGTGGCAGGTGGTGCTGACGGCTGTTATGCGGTAGCGGTACATGGCGCCGCACTCCTCCGAGTCGAAGTAGGGCTCGGAGTCGTAGGCGAACGATATGGTGTCGTTGAGCCGCGGGTCGTCGATGCCCTCCTGTGTGTAGTGGAGGCACCACGCTGTCTGTGACGCGGTGGAGCGCATCGGCAGATAGACCTGGCTGACGGCCTTCCCGGCCTCGAGCAGGACTGAGTCGGCGGGTGCTCCGACGCCGTTTATCTGCACGATGCCGAGCGAGACAGGCTCCTCGGTCGTCGACGAGTAGAAGCCCGCGAGCGGTATGGCGCTCTGGTTCTGGAGGCAACCCGATGTGTTGCATCCGGCCGTGAGGCACAGCACCGTCGCTGTCAGCAATGCCGCCGTAGCTTTTTTCAGCGCCATGTTACTGTCTCCGACAGGGGCTTGCGTGTTTTGGCGGGAATGACAGTGCCCTCGGCCGGACGGCCTACGGGGAGTATGACGATGGGGTGGAACCCTTCGGGGAATGTCATCCTCGAGGTGAGCGCCGCAGGGTCGAAGTTGCATATCCAGCATGTGGCAAGGCCGAGCTCGGTGGCTTTGAGGCATATGTGCTCGGTGGCGATGGCGGCGTCGACGTCGACGTGGTTGTGGCTGTCGAAGGGGCGCACCCACGCATTGTCGCTGTTGCCGCTGATAATAATGTATACGGGGGCGGTGGTCACCCAGTCGCGCTCGTATGACGCTGCCACGGCGCTGCGGCCGTCGGCGTCGTCGGCGCCTACCACGGTGAAGTGCCAGGGCTGGCGGTTGCATGCCGAGGGAGCTATGCGGGCTGCCTCCAGCAGGGCTGTCAGCTCCTCGCGGGTGGGTACGTACGTGCTGTATTTACGGCAGGAGAAGCGCTCCGCCATTATTTTGTCGAGATTCATTGTCAGTCGTTTTTATTGTGGACGGCTTTTTCGCCGAGAGTTTCCTTGATTTCGTATTCGTTGCGCTTGGGAGAGTTGCGCACGACCAGCTCGCCGATGAATCCGGCAAGGAACAGCTGCGAGCCCAGGAGCATCAGCACGAGCGAGATGAAGAAGTAGGGCGAGTCGGTGACCAGTATGTAGGGGTGTCCCGAGTGCATGTAGTAGAGCTTCATGGCGCCGACGACGATGACGGCTACCAGGCCGAGGAAGAACATCAGGCTGCCGAGCAGGCCGAAGAGGTGCATGGGCTTTTTGCCGAACTTGCCCGTGAACCACAGCGTGGCAAGGTCGAGATAGCCGTTGATGAAACGGTCGAGGCCGAACTTGGTCTTGCCGTACTTGCGAGCCTGGTGGTGCACCACTTTCTCGCCGATGCGGTTGAAGCCGGCAAGCTTGGCAAGGTAGGGGATGTAGCGGTGCATGTCGCCATAGACCTCGATATGCTTTATCACCGTCGAGCGGTAGGCCTTGAGGCCGCAGTTGAAGTCATGCAGGTTCTTTATGCCCGACACCTTGCGGGCGGTGGCGTTGAACAGCTTGGTGGGTATTGTTTTCGACAGCGGGTCGTAGCGCTTCTGCTTGTATCCGCTGACAAGGTCGTAGCCGTCGCGGGTTATCATGCGGTAGAGCTCCGGTATCTCGTCTGGGCTGTCCTGCAGGTCGGCGTCCATGGTGATGACGACGTCGCCTTTGGCGAGGCGGAAGCCCGTGTTGAGGGCGGGCGACTTGCCGTAGTTGCGGCGGAACGATGCTCCTTTGACGTGCTCGGGGTCGGCCTCGCGCAGGCGGCGGATTACGTCCCATGAATTGTCGGTCGATCCGTCGTCGACATATATCACTTCATAGCTGAAGCCGTTCGCCTCCATGACGCGGGCAATCCATGCGTTCAGCTCGGGCAGCGACTCCTCTTCGTTGAACAAAGGTACGATTACAGAGATATCCATTGTCAGAAAATTGTTCGTGTTCGTTATCGGCGCATGACTCTCAGGGAGTGCCTGAGCTTCACGATGAGCGCCGCCGGCAGCGACAGTGCCGTGCCGGCGATGATGTTGAATGATATGAGCTGGGCGGCGGCGTCGGCTGCCGTGGGGATGCGCTTGCTCTCGAGCAGGTCGCGCATGACTTCGGCCCAATGGTCGCCCTGCGGGGTGCCGAGGCTCTCGAAGGCTACGGCCGCCTCGGCGAAGGTGCCGGCGATGAAGCCCGGCGCCACGAAGCGAAGCAGCACATACGTGAGCAGCGCCGGCAGCAGGCTGCCCAGGAAGAACGATGCTATCCCCTCGGCCCATAGCTCGGGCAGGCCGGGGCGCACATCGGTGCTGTGGCTGCGGCTGAGAAGGCGGTAGAGGTAGAACGGCAAGCCTATCGACCCGCCCCAGACAACAAGCGCCGACGCCGGGAAAACCGATGCAAGACCCGTGGCAAGGACGAGCACACACAGATAGCCGCCGATGCGCAGGCCGTTTTCGGCTGCGCGGGCAGTGATGGGGCGGGGCGGTGGTGTGGGACTGTTGTCGGGCATTGCTGCGGGGAAGTGCTTTGTTGAGGCTACAAAATTAAGAAAAAAACACCGAAACAAGAATAATCTGCCGTTTTAATTGTTATATAAAGAAAACGTTTCACAATACTGTTTCATCATGAAAGGAAAAAATCTCTTTTTTATGGGGCTGATAGCCGTGGCTCTCGGGCTGGTGCTGATTCTCTTCCGCGACTCGCTTGCCAGCGGTGCCGTCGTCAAGGCCGCCGGCATACTGTTTGTTGCGGCGGGCGTCCTCAATGTGTCGGTCTTTCTCGGTTCACGTGATAAAGAAGGACGTGCACGCATGGGCGCTTTCGGCATCGCTTTCGGCTGGATAGCGAGCGCCGCTGCCGTCGTGCTCGGTCTGGCGATGCTTATCTTCAGCGAGGCCTTCGTGGCCATCACGGGCTTTATGTTTGCCGTCCTGATTCTCTTCTGCGCCCTTTTCCAGCTCTTCCTGCTGTTCTTCGGCGCCCGTCCGGTGCATCTGTCGATGTGGTTCTTCCTCGTGCCGACAGTCCTTGTGGCCGCCGCGCTGTTCATCTTCCTGCGCAAGCCCGACCAGGTGGGCGAGCATGTGGTGATGATTGTCACCGGCGGCTCGTTCATGTTCTTCGGCCTGGCCTCGATTGTCGAAGGCATAGCCATCGGCCAGACCAACCGCGACACCCTCCGTGCCGCCCGTGCGGCGACAGCCGAAAAACAGGTGGCTGACAGCGGCGCGCCCGCAGTGCGGCAAGAGCCTCCGGCACCGCACCACGACAGCGTCCGCCCCGACTCGGACCCGGGCTCCGACACTGCCGCAAATTAGCCCGCAAAGTCACGCCCTGACACCCGATACAGGCTCAAAATTGCCGAAAATGCCACAAATTCACCGTTGTATGGCAAAAAAAATGCAATTTTGAGCCATTCTCTTGTGCTTGAATAAAAAATATTTACGATATTTGCACCGCAAAACCGGAACGCGCCTTTCCGCACGACCGGTGATGCACTGAATTATATAGTATTATCCAATCATAATTAACACATAACAATGACTAAAGCCGACATTGTAAACGAGATTGCAAAGAGCACCGGTATCGAAAAAGCCGCTGTACTTGCAACTATCGAGAAATTCATGGAAATTGTCAAGGAATCGCTCGCAGGCGGTGAGAATGTATATCTCCGTGGCTTCGGTAGCTTTATCGTGAAGACTCGCTGCGAGAAGACAGCACGCAATATCTCCAAGAACACTACTATAATCATCCCCGAGCACAAGATTCCCGCGTTCAAGCCCGCACGCGTGTTCATGGATGAAGTAAAGAAATAATCGGTAACAGTCTGTTCCCGAACACATCCCACACCCCCGGCGGTAACGCCACAACAACCCAACATTAATTAACCTCCTAAAGCGTCCAAGAAAATGCCCAGCGGAAAGAAAAGAAAAGGCCACAAGATGGCTACTGACTCTTATACACAACTGACGCTGCCGACGACTAGTCGAGTGTAGCT
>JAICZO010000066.1 GCA_029057255.1 Muribaculaceae bacterium
CACGGGTCTGCACTTCGACGACATCCGCACCCTCATGGGTATCCTCAACCGCCTTGTCGACCGCGGCAATACGGTGCTCGTCATCGAGCATAACCTCGATGTCGTGCGCATGGCCGACTATCTTGTCGACATGGGTCCTGACGGCGGCGCCGGAGGCGGCAGAATCATAGCGGCAGGTACGCCCGAGGAGGTGGCCGCGACCGACTCGCCCACGTCAGCCTTCCTGCGTGCCGAGGGCATACAGCCGAAAAGGTGAGATTTTTGTGCGTGAAAAGTGCTTGTTTTTAGCCCGAGAGGCGGATTTTCTGTCGGTTGTTTTGCAGGATGACAAAAAATTAGTAAATTTGCATGCTTAACAACATTATTTTACAACATAGCGCATAGTTTAATGATCAAAGCCGCCCTTGAGAAGGTCATAAATGAAGATATGGCCGAAATATGGTCGATACTCTCGCCTGATGAAAAGCGCATTGTCACCGACAATCTGCAGATTCATTCTTTCAAGAAGAATCAGCTCATTTATGCCGAAGGCGATGAGCCCGAGTACCTGTGGTGTCTCCTCAAGGGCAAGGTGAAGAAAATCAAGGAAGGCGTGGGCGGACGTGTTCAGATTCTGCGTCTTATCCGCCCGGTGCAGTACTTCGGCTACCGCGCCTACTTCGCCGGCGAGCCTTACGTGTCGAGCGCTTCGGCATTCGAGCCGTCGACACTCGGCGCCATCCCTCTGAATATTGTGCGCAATCTGATTCACAACAATATCGACCTGGCGTGGTTCTTCATCCACGAGCTGTCGCGCAATCTCGGCGGCTCCGATACCAAGATTGTCAATCTCACACAGAAGCATATCCGCGGCCGCCTTGCCGAGGCTCTCATCGTGCTGCTCGACAACTACGGCTACGAGGACGACAACTCGACCCTGCGCATCTACATGTCGCGCGAGGACCTCGCCAACCTCTCCAACATGACCACATCCAACGCCATCCGCACCCTCTCGACATTTGTCAACGAGAAGATACTCATCGTCGACGGAAGGCGTATCAAGATTGTCAACGAGCCGCAGCTGCGCAAGATAAGCAAGTTCGGCTGATAACCCGCCGCCGGGTCAGTCGTGGTGATACGGCTCGCCACGCGAGATAGTGCCGGCGCGGTATATCTGCTCGACGAAGAAGAGTCGCACCAGCTCGTGCGGGAATGTCATCTTCGACAGCGACAGCATGCCGTCGGCACGGTCATAGACAGCCTTCGAGAAGCCGTAAGGACCTCCTACAACGAATATCAGCGAGCGCGGCAGCTCGACAGCCTTGCGGCATATGAACTCCGAAAAACGGCGCGACGTAAACTCCGTGCCCCTCTCGTCGAGCAGCATCACATAGTCGCCGGGTGTAATCTCGGCAAGAAAACGCTCGCCTTCAAGCTCTTTCTGCCGGTCGGTGCCGGCGTTTTTCGACACTTTCACATCGGGCAGACACTCAAGGGAAAACGGCCAGTAGTGGGGTATGCGTTTGGCATAAACGGCGATTGCCTTGTCGATGTTGGCGTCTTTGGCCTCGCCCATGCACAGTAATTTTATTTTCATAGTGCAAAATTAAGCAATTTTACTTATTTTTGCAGTCTCTAAGACAATTCTGTATGAAAAGCAAAGACGAATTAATAGACGACCTCCTCAATCTTGCCTTTGCCGAAGACATCGGCGACGGCGATCACACCACTCTCAGCACCATCGGTCCCGACGCTATGGGCCGCCAGCATCTGCTTGTCAAGGAAGAAGGCATACTTGCCGGAGTGGAGATAGCCCGCAAGGTATTCGAGAAATTCGACCCCTCTCTCAAGATGACAGTCATGATACCCGACGGCAGCCACGTCAAGCCAGGCGACATCGCATTCGTTGTCGAAGGCCCCGTGCGCTCGCTGCTCCAGACCGAGCGCACCATGCTCAACATCATGCAGCGCATGAGCGGCATCGCCACCGTCACCGACAGATACCAGAGCCGTCTCGAAGGCCTCGCCTGCAAGGTGCTCGACACCCGCAAGACCACTCCCGGCCTGCGTATGCTCGAGAAAGAGGCCGTGAAAATCGGCGGAGGATGCAACCACCGCATCGGACTGTTCGACATGATACTCATCAAGGACAACCACGTCGACTTTGCCGGCGGAATCCCGCAGGCAGTGGCATCAGCCAAGGAATACTGCCGTCAGAAAGGCAAAGACCTCCGTATCGAAGTCGAGGTGCGCAACACCGACGAAATCCGTCAGGCCATAGCTGCCGGCGCCGACCGCATCATGCTCGACAACTTCACGCCCGAGCGCACGGCCGAGGCCGTACGCCTCATCCGTGCCGAAGGCCCCGGCATCGAAATCGAGTCGAGCGGCGGCATCACTATCGACACACTCCGCGCCTATGGCGAGGCCGGTGTCGACTTTGTGTCGGTGGGCGCGCTCACACACTCAGTCAAGGGTCTCGACATGAGCTTCAAGGCCTGCTGATTTTTAAGAAATCGATTAAACCAAAGATATTATGAAGAAAATTGTTGTAATCTGCTCGGCTTTCCTGCTCGGTATCGGTGCCGCATCGGCACAGTATCTCTGCCCTGACAAGGGTGCGGTGTTGACTTTCACCGCAACAAGCTACAAGGATGCAGATCCTGTCACCCTGGACTATCAGGCTACCGTCATCGAGGCTGCTACCGCCGAAGACGGCAAGATTTCGACCCGTGTCGAAGAAGTGCACAAGGTGCCCGGAAACGACCTTATGGAAATCAAGTCATACAACAGCTACACATACAATCCGGCCGACGGTCTGACCGTGCACACGCTGCTCACCGGCGATGACTACAAGGCCATGATTGTGAATATGCTCATAGAGGGCGCCCGCAATGCCGGACAGACGGTGTCGGAGGCCGACCTCAACGAGCTGGACAAGGGCATCCGCGTGCGCGGCGAGCTCACAATCGATCTTCCCGCCGAGCCTGTGGCCGACTCCAAGCTCGCAAACAAATCCATCAAGCTCTCTATCGCCACCAACTCAATGTCGATGAACCTCTGGGAAGGCAAGCATCTCGGATTCGAGGATGTGGAGACTCCCGCCGGCAAGTTCGAGAACTGCGAGAAAGTGTCCTATGTGATTAAAGTCAACTCGCCCGAAGGCAACGAGAAGACATACTGCACCGCGTGGTATGCCAAGGGTATCGGTGTCGTCAAGACCCTCGAGACCGACAAGAAGGGAAAAGTGCAGAGCGAGGAAGTGCTTAAATCAATCAAGAAATAACAAAGGGCAAACCCAAGAGGCCGGGGCGTAAAAAAGGATTTACGCCCTTGCCTGTATAAAATATGTTTTCAATCCAATAGAGTATGCAGAAAATCCGCAACATAGCCATAATAGCTCACGTCGACCACGGCAAGACAACTCTGGTCGACAAAATGCTGCTTGCCGGTCACCTCTTTCGCGAGAACCAGAACGCCGGCGAACTGATTCTCGACAACAACGACCTCGAGCGTGAGCGTGGTATTACAATTCTCTCCAAGAACGTTTCCATTGACTACAAAGGGTATAAAATCAATATCATCGACACCCCCGGACACGCCGACTTCGGCGGCGAGGTGGAGCGTGTGCTGAATATGGCCGACGGCTGCCTCCTGCTTGTCGACGCTTTCGAGGGCCCGATGCCCCAGACCCGCTTCGTGCTTCAGAAGGCTATAGAGATAGGCCTCAAGCCCGTTGTCGTAATCAACAAGGTAGACAAGCCCAACTGCCGCCCCGAGGAAGTGCAGGAGATGGTATTCGACCTGATGTTCAGCCTCGACGCCACAGAGGAGCAGCTTGACTTCCCCACACTCTACGGCTCGGCCAAGCAGGGCTGGATGAGCACCGACTTCAACGCTCCCACCGAGAACATCCTGCCGCTGCTCGATGCCATCATCGAGCACATCCCCGGCCCCGAGGAGAACGAGGGCGACACTCAGATGCTCATCACATCGCTCGACTTCTCAAAGTATGTAGGCCGTATCGCCATCGGCCGCGTGCACCGCGGTGAGATTCGCGAGGGTCAGGAGATAGGCCTCTGCCGCAAGGACGGAAGCGTCACACGTCAGAAAATCAAGGAACTGCATACATTCGAAGGCATGGGCCGCAAGAAAGTCGATAAGGTGTGCAACGGCGACATCTGCGCACTCATCGGCATCGAGGGCTTCGAGATCGGCGACACCGTCACTCTGTACGACAATCCCGACCCGCTGCCCCGTATCGCCATCGACGAGCCTACAATGTCGATGACATTCACCATCAACGACAGCCCCTTCTTCGGCAAGGACGGCAAGTATGTGACATCGCGTCACATCGGCGACCGCCTCACAGCCGAGCTTGACCGCAATCTCGCGCTCCGTGTCGAGAAAGGTGTCAAGGAAGACGTATGGACCGTCTACGGCCGCGGTGTGCTCCACCTGTCGGTGCTTATCGAGACCATGCGCCGCGAGGGCTACGAGCTCCAGGTAGGCCAGCCTCAGGTCATCATCAAGGAAATCGACGGCCGCCAGTGCGAGCCTGTCGAGCTGCTGACCATCAACGTGCCCGAGGAAAGCTCGTCGAAGATGATTGATATGGTGACACGCCGCAAGGGCGAGCTTGTCGCCATGAACGCCAAGAACGACCGCGTGCAGCTCGAGTTCAATATTCCGTCGCGAGGCATCATCGGCCTGCGCGGCAATGTGCTCACAGCGTCGGGCGGAGAGGCCATCATGTCGCACCGTTTCCTCGAGTACCAGCCCTGGAAGGGTGAGATAGAGCGTCGCACCAACGGCTCGCTCATCGCTATCGAGTCAGGCACGGCCTACGCCTATGCCATCGACAAGCTCCAGGACCGCGGCCGCTTCTTCATCTTCCCCCAGGAGGAGGTATATGCCGGTCAGGTTGTGGGCGAGAACGCGAAGGACAACGACATCCCCGTCAACGTGACCAAGAGCAAGAAGCTCACCAACATGCGTGCCTCCGGCGCTGACGACAAGGCCCGCATCGTGCCCCCCGTGGTATTCAGCCTCGAAGAAGCTCTCGAGTACATCAAGGGCGACGAATATGTCGAGGTGACACCCCACCACATACGTCTGCGCAAGATCATCCTCGCCGAGACCGAGCGCAAGCGTGCCAACCGTTCTTAAAAACATCACTCCAGTGCGTCCTTTCAGCTTGAACATACACGGCAGGACGGTCGTCTTCGACCGCCCTGCCGTCATGGGTATTATAAATGTCACCGCCGACTCGTTCTATGCCGGGTCGCGTGCGGCCGACAGAGCAGATATTGCCGCGCGTGCGGCAGCGATGGTGGCCGACGGCGCCGATATCCTCGATCTCGGAGCTTGCTCGACACGCCCCGGCTCGACCGAGGTCCCGGCCGCAGTCGAGCTTGAGCGCATCGCCGAGGCTCTGTCTGCCGTCCGCGAGGCCGTAGGCCCCCACGTGCTTGTGTCGGTCGACACCTTCAGGGCTGAAGTGGCCCGCAAGGCGGTCGGGGAGTGGGGCGCCGACATTATCAACGACATATCGGCCGGAGCGATAGACCACGATATGTTCGACACGGTGGCCGAGCTGGGCTGCCCCTACGTGCTGATGCACATGCGCGGCACTCCGGCCACTATGCAGACGATGACCGACTACGACGATGTCACCGCCGACGTCATCCGGGAGCTGAGCCACCCGCTGGCCGAGCTGCGCGAGGCGGGAGTGGCAGACATAATCATCGACCCCGGCTTCGGCTTCGCCAAGACACTGGAGCAGAACTATGAACTGCTGCGCAATCTCGATGCCTTCTCGGTGCTCGGCTGTCCGGTGCTGGCAGGCATGTCGCGCAAGTCCATGCTCACACGTCTGCTCGGCATAAGCGCCGACGAGGCGTGCACGGCCACATCGGTTGTCAACGCTTTCGCTCTCGAGCGTGGCGCCGCCGTGCTCCGTGTGCATGACGTACGCGAGGCTGTGCAGACTGTCAGAATGTATAACGCATTGATAACCGGCGAGTGATGTTTGACTTCGGAATAAAGGACGCCATCGACATACTGCTGTTTGCCGTCCTGCTGTTTTATATCTACCGGCTCATGAAGTAGTCCTTCACTATAAACATTTTCTAAGGCGTCCTTGCCTTCATCGCTGTATCTT
>JAICZO010000067.1 GCA_029057255.1 Muribaculaceae bacterium
GTCGAAGTGGCTCCGCAGATGCCTATGTCGCCCGCGCCCTCGAACCACTCCGGCTCGAGTTCGCTCTCGTTGGATATGAGGTGTGTGCGGCTGTTGACTTCGCGGCAGCGGTTGTAGAGCACTTTGCCGTTGCTGCTTTTAGTGCCGGCCACAAAGAGTACCACATCCTTGCCGCGGGCAAAGTCGCGCAGATGCTGGACGGGGTTTGCCACCTGGCTGCATATGGTGTGGAAGTCGACAAACGACACGCCCGGTGCCATGCGGCGCCGTATCTCCTCGATTATTTCGCTGAAGCCTTCGAGCGACTTTGTGGTCTGCGAGTAGAGTGCAACAGGACGGCTGTAGTCGAGTTTGTCGAGGCCGCCGATGTCCTCCACGACGATGGCGTTGCCTTCGGTCTGTCCGACCAGGCCGTTGACTTCGGCGTGTCCGAGTTTGCCGTATATCACAATCTGCGGCGCAGTGCCGTCGGGGTGGCTGCGGTAGTACTCGGCCTTGATGCGCTGCTGCAGCTTGAGCACCACAGGGCAGGTGGCGTCGATGATTTCGATGCCGTTCTGCTCGGCCGTGCGGTATGTGCCCGGCGGCTCGCCGTGAGCGCGCAGCAGCACCTTGGCGCTGTGCAGGGTGCCGAGGTCGTCGTGGGTTATGGTCTGCAGACCCTTTTCGCGCAGCCGCTCCACTTCGTCGGAGTTGTGCACGATGTCGCCGAGGCAGTACAGGGGTCTGCCTCCGGCGAGCTCTTCCTCGGCCTTGCGAATGGCCGTGACTACGCCGAAGCAGAATCCCGACTCCTTGTCAATCTCTATCAATGCCATCAGCGAGCGGTGACTTCGTTGAATCTTTCGAGCAGCCATGCGTCCTGCTGCTCGAGAGTCATGTGAGAGTTGTCGATGGCGATGGCATCCTCGGCGCGGCGGAGCGGACTCTCGGCGCGGGTCGTGTCGATGTGGTCGCGGTGCACGACATTGGCCAGCACGTCCTCGTATGACACTGCCGAACCCTTGTCTACAAGCTCCTTGAAGCGTCGCTGCGCGCGGGTCTCGGCCGATGCGTCGACGAAAATCTTAAGTTCGGCATCGGGGAAGACCACCGTGCCTATGTCGCGGCCGTCCATGACAATGCCGCGGCTGCATCCCATCTCCTTCTGCATGGCCACAAGGGCGTGGCGCACACCGGCGATGGCTGCTACCGGCGATACGGCGTCGGACACGCGGAGGCGGCGTATCTCTGTCTCGACGTCAACGCCGTTGAGCATGGTGTGCTGTGTGCCGTCGGGTCGCACGTCAAAGTCAATTTTGATAGAGGGAAGAGCGCCGATGATGGCATCGGCGTCGGGCTGGCCCTCGCTGTCGATCATGCCGTGGTCGAGGGCGTACAGAGTGACTGCTCGATACATGGCGCCGGAGTCGATGTAGCGGTATCCTACTGCGGCCGCGAGTCGGCGGGCCATTGTGCTTTTGCCTGACGACGAATAGCCGTCGATAGCTATGATTATGGGTTTATTGTGTTGCACGTCAGTTAACTAAGTCGTTAAGGTTGTACGAAAGATTGAACATGAATGTTGTGGCACCGGTATGAGGCTGTGCAAAAGCCACACCCACGCCGAAGTTCTTGACTTTGATGCCGCCGGCGAGAGAGAAGCCCGAGATGAAGCTGCGCGAGTAAGTGCTCATGTCGGTGCGCGTCTTGTAGTTGTAGCCCAGGGCAAGGTAGTAGTTGGGGCTTGTCACAAGGTCGACGCCGAAGACGAGGTGCCTGAACAGGTTGGAGATGAACGTGTCGCGCACCTGAGGGGTGGCTGACGACGAGCCGTCGCCGCTCTCGACGAAGGGCAGATGCCACTTGGTGAGGTTCCATGCCGTCACCGAGAAGCGTAGAGGGAAGGAGCCGAACGACTGCGACCATCCCAGGCGGACGTCGAAGGGAAGGCGGTCGTAGGTCTCGTTGAAGCGTTTTAACTGACCGCCGGCGTTGGCCACCACGAGCGACAGCGACAGGTCGCGGTCGGGGTCGTAGTAGTTGATGCCCAGGTCGGTGCTGAGAGCGAAAGCCGTATACTCGGCATAGGCGCTGTAGAGCATCCTGAGCGATATGCCGCCGCGCAGCATGTCGGTGAAGTCGTGGCTGTAGGCGCCCTCCACGGCAAGATCCTTCGGCGAGAAGGTGCCCGTGACGGTGCCGTCGGGCAAGGCTTCTTTCATCGAGCCGTAGCCGAAGTAGTGCACCGCGGCCGACCATGCGGCACGCTCGCCCGCCGAGTGACAGTAGCGCAGCGCCGCGAAGTTTGACCCTCCGACATAGTGCATGTAGCTCAGAGCCATCATGTTGCTCGTCTCCGGGCCGAGGAGCGCGGGATTCTGGTCGGCGACATTTATGTCGTCGTCGACCAGCGAAATGTTGACGCCACCAAGACCGTATACTTTCGACGACGATGTCACGTTGAGGAAATTGTATGCCGTGCCGCCGTCCTGGGCGTGGAGCGCGGACGACAGGCAGAGCAGTGCGGCGGCAGCGATATGTTGTGCGTTTATCTTCATCAGGGGTGCGGAGAGAGGAGAGATGCTGTTGCGTTTGCAAAGTTACTTACATTATATTATAACGCCAAATCCGCGCGTCTATTGTGTGAGGTCGGATGCGGTTCTGCGATGTTCTTTGTGCATTTATGAAGCATTATTTGGCGATAAAGCGCTACAATGTAGTCTTCGGAACAACAATTTCGACTGTCGGACTATAGCGGGAGCGAAAAAAAATTGTAATTTTGCGTGATGAATTATTCCGCAGCCATACGACGTGCCTTATGTGCGCTTGCTGTAGCCGCCCTCCCGGTGGCTCCGGCACATGCCGTGCAGGCGCCGTCCGACGCTGACCCGAGGCCTTTTGTCCTCGCTGTCGATGCCGGTCACGGAGGCCGGGACATCGGCTGCAGCAGCGGTGCCAACAAGGAGAAGGACATCACACTCGATGTCGCCCGCCGCTTCGGCAAGCTCGTCAATGACGCTTTTGCCGACAGTGTCAAGGTAGTCATGACCCGCGATGACGACGTCTTTGTGTCGCTTGACCGCCGTGCGGCATGCGCCAATGACGCCGCCGCCGACCTGTTTGTGTCGATACATGTCAACTCGCTCGACCGCCGTACCAAGGGGCGTCGCGCCGTCCACGGTGCGTCGGTGTATACCGTCGGCCTGCACAAGACCGAAGCCAACCTTGCCGTGGCTATGCGCGAGAACGCCGTCATCGAGCTTGAGGACGACTATTCGGAGACATATCACGGTTTCGACCCGAACTCGTCGGAGTCATACATAATCTTCGAACTGTCGCAGCACAGCAACATGGAGCGCAGCCTCGACTTCGCCTCTATGGCGCAGGCCGAACTCATCGCCACCGCCGGGCGCGCCGACAAGGGCGTCCGTCAGGCCGGCTTCCTTGTGCTGTGGGCCACGCGCATGCCTGCCGTGCTCGTCGAGCTTGACTTCATCTGCAATCCCGAGGCAGAGCGCTTCCTTGCCTCATCTAAGGGACGGCAGTCCTGTGCCGAGGCTCTCTTCAAGGCATTCTCGGCCTACCGTCGCAAAACGTTAACACACATCATTCAATCATAAAAATTCGACTCTCGACTGATGAAAGCAATTTTTCGTAAAGAAGTCCTTATCGGGGTGCTGGTGATACTTGCACTGGCTATCCTCTTTTTCGGCATCAATTTCCTTAAAGGTGTCAACATATTCAAGGCCGCCAACTATTTCTACGCCAGCTACAGCAATGTAGAAGGCCTCGCACAGTCGGCGCCTGTCACTCTCAACGGCTACAAGGTGGGTATCGTGCGCGAGATGCACTACAACTACGAGCGCCCCGGCGAAGTAACGGTAGAGATGAGCCTCGACAAGAAGCTCCGTCTCCCCCGAGGCACACGTGCCGCCGTGTCGACCGACCTTCTCGGCACAGCGTCGATAGTGCTCACGCTCGGCAATCCTGCCGACGGATTCTATGCTGTCGGCGACACCGTCGTCGGAGAGCAGAAAGCAGGGCTTATGGATGCCGTCGGCAAGGAACTCATGCCTGCCGTCAG
>JAICZO010000068.1 GCA_029057255.1 Muribaculaceae bacterium
GCCTGTACCTACGCCGTAGCCTGCGTCGCAGCGCTCTTTGGCGGCACGCGATGCGATGTCACGGGGGCAGAGGTTACCGAAGGCTGGGTAGCGGCGCTCGAGGTAGAAGTCGCGGTCCTCGTCGGGGATGTCGGTAGGTTTCTTCTTGCCGGCGCGGATTGCTTCGGCGTCTTCTTTCTTAGCGGGTACCCAGATGCGGCCGTCGTTACGGAGCGACTCGCTCATAAGTGTGAGCTTGCTCTGGTCTTCGCCGTGCACGGGGATACATGTGGGGTGAATCTGTGTGAAGGCGAGGTTGGCGAGGTATGCGCCCTTCTTGAATGCCTGTACGGCAGCCGAGCCGTTGCAGCCCATAGCGTTTGTCGACAGGAAGAAGGCACGGCCGTAACCACCGGTGGCGAGTACTACTGCGTGAGCTGCGTAGCGCTCGATTTCGCCTGTGACGAGGTTGCGGACGATGATACCGCGTGCGCGTCCGTCGATGATAACGACGTCGAGCATCTCGCGGCGGTTGAACGAGCGCACGGTGCCCTTGTTGATCTGACGGTTGAGCGAGCTGTAGGCGCCGAGGAGGAGCTGCTGGCCTGTCTGACCCTTGGCGTAGAATGTACGGCTTACCTGTGCGCCGCCGAACGAACGGTTGGCGAGGAGGCCGCCGTATTCGCGAGCGAAGGGAACGCCCTGCTGTACGCACTGGTCGATGATGTTGTTGGACACTTCGGCAAGACGGTATACGTTTGCTTCGCGCGAGCGGAAGTCACCGCCTTTTACAGTGTCGTAGAACAGACGGTATACCGAGTCACCGTCGTTCTGATAGTTCTTGGCTGCGTTGATACCGCCCTGGGCTGCGATAGAGTGAGCGCGGCGGGGGCTGTCCTGGATGCAGAAGTTGTAGACGTTGAAGCCCATCTCGCCGAGGGTCGAGGCTGCGGAAGCGCCTGCGAGACCTGTACCTACGACGATGATGTCGAGGTTACGCTTGTTGGCGGGGTTCACCAGGTGCTGGTGGGCTTTGTAGTTGGTCCACTTCTCAGCGATAGGACCTTCAGGAATCTTGGAGTCAATAGTGTACTCCGGCAGATTTGCCGATTCGACGTCGGCGAAGTCCTGCATGATGGGGGTCGAGTCGATCATACCCTCAAGGTTGAGTTTCTGTGCCATATCTCTGAGTAGGATTATTGGTTGTTGTTAGCGGATTCGTTGGTTTTTTTGAGCTGGGCTGCGCGCTCTGTCTCACGGTTGATGACGGTAGCGAACTGGCCGAGCTGCTGGAGAGCGGGGAGCTTCACGGCGGGAGCCTGGGCAGCGGCAGCGTTGCTGATAGCCTCGGCGGTCTTGCCGAAGTATTCGCCGCGCTCTGCGAAGAAGTCAATCTGAGCCTGCTGCTGCGAGATCACGTTGTCGCCGGTAGTGGCGGCTGTTACTTCCTGCTGGAATTCCTCGATGAGGGCTTCGCCCTTTTCGGCCCAGAATTCAGCGTACTGCTCCTGGAGAGCCTGGTCGGTGAGGAAGAACTTGTTGTTGGCCTGTACTGTGAAGAGAACTGCCTGTGCGATGAAGAGGAGCACTACTACCGATGTCCACCAGCATGCGATGCTCTTGAGGCGGGGAAGCCATGTGTTGTTGTCCCAGCCGATAGTGTGGAACATCGACCAGAAGCCGTGGTTCATGTGGAACCAGAGTGCGATGAAGCCTACGATGTAGATGACGGGTGTCCACCAGTTCTCGAAAGCGGCCTGGAGGAAGAGTGTGCCGAAGTGGGGCGCTGCGGGAGCTTCGCCTACAACGGGGAGTGCTGTGAGCTCGTGCGATACGAGTTCCTGGAGCTGCATCTTGGCCCAGAACTGGATAAGGTGTACGATGAGGAACGCTACTACGACGATGCCGAGGACGAGCATGTTCTTCGACGACCACTCGACGCCGGGTGCGGCGCCGGCGATGGCGTAGCGGTCATTGCCGCGGGCACGACGGTTCTGAACTGTCAGCCACAGAGCGTAGATGATATGGATGATGAAGAGCAGCGCGAGGCCGGCGGAGGCAACGAGCGCGTACCAGTTGGCGCCGAGGAACTCGCAGATTACGTTGTAAGCCGCGGGCCACAGCAGGGCAACCGAGTTCATCAGAACGTGAAATGTTACGAATAGGACTAAGCATGCGCCCGTGATGGCCATCACGAACTTACGTCCTATAGATGAGCATGTTAACCACATAAGATGATTGATTTTGATTAATTTATGAATTGTTTGTTTATTTCGTGGCTCAGACCGCCGCCGCCGGCGGCATGTGTTTTAATGCGCAAATTTAAGGACTTTTAGTAAACTCTACAACTAATTGGCGAAAAAAATCTTTAATAAAACGCCGATTATGCTTAAAACTGAAACACCCCGCCGGCGGACGGCGGGGTGCGTATGGCTGTGATGACTGTGTCGGGGGGGGAG
>JAICZO010000069.1 GCA_029057255.1 Muribaculaceae bacterium
CTACTTTTTGGGGGTTGGTTGGGGTTATCTCGCGTGTTGCGTTGGATTGTTAGGGACTTTTTTGTGTTCCTCCAATTTTTTTGGAAACTTTTTTTCATGTTTTTTTAATCCGTTCGGCGGTGTGTGCTTTATCTTATTGATTATCTGTGGTGTACATCAAGGTGTCGGAATGACACTTTTTTTTGGGGTGACAAGTGATAGGCGGGAGCTACTCTTTGATTATTGTATTTTTGCTATTTTTGTCGACCTAATAATAATTCTGTTTGTATGACTGCGACTGTTATCGAGACTGAGAGATTGATTATGCGCCCGTGGCGCGAAAGTGATGCCGAGGCGCTTTTCTTATATGCAAGCGACCCGGACGTGGGTACGCCCGCCGGATGGCCGGCGCATTCGTCGGTGGCTATGAGTCTTGATGTGATAAATTATGTTTTTTCGGCACCGGAGACTTATGCCTTGGTGCTGAAGAATACCGGCGTGCCTGTTGGCTGCTGCGGTGTTGTTCCGCCGGAGGCTCGGCCTCATGCTTTTATGCGGGAGGGCGACGCTGAGATCGGTTACTGGGTCGGCAAGCCGTTCTGGGGGATGGGTCTTGTGCCAGAGGCTGTGAGGGCTCTTATAGCGCGTCTGCGCGACGGGCTTGGCGTCAGGGATCTGTGGATAGGATTCTGCGACGGCAATGACA
Source organism: Muribaculaceae bacterium (assembly GCA_029057255.1). GTDB lineage: Bacteria > Bacteroidota > Bacteroidia > Bacteroidales > Muribaculaceae > CAG-873. Next base: position 686 of record JAICZO010000069.1, read on the forward strand.
GGTCGAGGCGCGTGGCTGAGAAGTGCGGGTTCTCGTTCGACCACTCGGAGCACGACGGCGGGGCGACGGAGCATTTCTACCGTCTTGCGGCGGAGTGATTGGCAAACAATAGCCGCCCGCCGGTTGTTGAATGTATAAAGGTTTATAATTCATCGCTTATACTGTTTCAACTGCCAATGGGTGACATTACTGTTATAATCATTCTTATACTGCTCAACGGTGTCTTCTCGATGTCGGAGATAGCTCTTATCTCGGCTCGCAAATCGCGTCTGTCGGCTGATGCCAAGCATGGCAGCAAGGGGGCGAAGGTGGCTCTGCGTCTTGCCGAGGATCCCGACAGGTTTCTGTCGACCATACAGATCGGTATCACGCTTATCGGTATTCTGACGGGTCTGTACTCGGGTGCGGCTCTTGCGGAGGATGTCGGCGCGATGCTCCAGGGCTTCGGGCTTGAGCCGCGCACTGCTCACACTGTCGGTCAGATAGTGATTGTCGCTATCGTGACTTATCTCTCGATTGTTGTGGGCGAGCTTGTGCCCAAGCGCATTGGTCTTGCCGTGGCCAACGGTGCGTCAAAGTTTATTTCGAGGCCTATGCACGTGCTGTCGGTAATAGCTATGCCGGCCGTGTGGCTGTTGTCTGCCTCGACGTCGCTGATTGTGAGGTTGCTCGGTCTCAAGAGCAAGGAGTCGAACGTCACTGAAGAGGAGATACGCTCGCTGATACAGGAGGGTGCTGATTCGGGCGATGTCCGCGAAGTGGAGCAGGACATCATGGAGCGTGCGCTGGTCATGGGTGACCTGCGTGTGTCGGCAATCATGACGCCGAAGGTCGACGTCACGTGTCTGCATCTTGACATGTCGGCCGACAATGTCAGGGCGATGTTGTCGGAGAAGCTGCATAACAACTACCCGGTCTACTGCGACCGCAACCGGGGCAAGGTCTGCGGTGTGGTGTCGCTCAAACAGCTTATCCTGCCGATAGGCCGAGATGATTTCTCGCTTGCCGATGTTGTGTCGGCTCCGGTTTATTTTCCGGAATCGATGAGTGTGTACGATGCTCTTGACCACATGAAGGCCACCAACACGCATTTCGCGCTTGTGTGCGATGAGTTCGGCGACATGTCGGGCGTAATAACGCCGGGCGACATCCTCGACGGGCTTGTCGGCGAGATACCGCAGCAAGCGGGCGTGCAGGACATCGTCAGGAGCGAGGCCGACGACTGCTGGATCGTCGACGCGCAGATACAGATATATGATTTTCTGAATTATTTCGGTCTTGAGGAGCTGTACAGCCCGGCCTCCTACTCTACCCTCGGCGGCCTTATCCTGGAGGAGCTCCGACGCATACCGGAGCCGGGCGAGTCGCTGACGTGGAACAATATCTCGCTCCGCATCGTCAGCGTCGAAGGGGCACGCATCGGCAAGGTGGCCGTGCGTCTGCCCGAAAAGGAGTGAGCACGGTCTCAGCTATGCTCCCCTGCGCCCATCACCGACATCGACACATCGTATGTGTTCTTGGCGATGAGGGCTGATGCTCCGGCCACGGCTATCCATGCCACCATCCGGTAGTGTAATGCCAGTGATGCCATCGCTGTCGGACGCGATGTCTGCAGCCACTCTCCTATCAAGGGCAAGAGGAGCGTGAACAGCACACCCGACACAAATCCGGCGACTGCCGCGATGACGACTGCCTTGCGGTTTTTGCGGCGCATAGCCATGCTGTGCTGTCTCACAATCTCGACCGCCTCCATGCTTTTTCTCAAGCCGGACATGAAGCAGGCGTCGGACGCCATTTCCGGATCAAAGCCCGCGAAGAGTTTCTTAAGTTTGTCGTCTTCCATTGTCATCATTTATTTCAGTTGTCCGACAGCATGCCCCGCAGGTGCTTGCGCCCGCGCGACAGATACTGTTTCACGGCGTCCTGCGACGCGCCTGTTATCACGGATATTTCTTTTATTGCGTAGCCCTCCATATAGAACAGCAGTATTGCCGACCGTTCGTTTGCGGGCAGCCCGTCGAGTGCCATATACAGCTCCTGGTATCTGAATGCCGAGTCGCTCGCGTCGTCGGCGGCCATCCTTCCGGCGCTGTCATAGTCCACCGTACACCGCTCTGCCCTCTTGTGCGACACGAACGTGTTGTATCCTATGCGGTAGAGCCACGCATTGAACTTTTCGAGGGCCGATAGCTCGTGGCACGACAGATAGGCCTTGACATACGACTCCTGTGCTATATCGTCGGCAAGCTGCGAGTCGCCGCAGCAGAGAGCCACAAGAAAGCGTCGGAACGCTCTCTGAGAACTCTCCACAAGGGCTATGAACTGCTCGCGCGTCATATATCAATCCTCTTTGATGTCGTTTACCTGCTTGCCGGTCACCTTATATACTATGAGATAGCTCAGACCGACAGCGACACTGACAATACCGAACATCAGCGGTATGAACACCGGATCTGAATCGAATCCAACACCGCTGTACAGCGACAGACATCCCGCTACAATCAGAGCGATGCCGCCCAGGGTGAAGATACATCCGCGCAGCAGACGCAGATTCAGAATCTCGCGCGGCGTCTTGACCGGTTTCTTGAGAGACTCGGCAAGTTTCTCGGCATCGATGCCGGGGTTCATCTCGATGGCCTTGGTGAGAACCTGCGAGCGCTTGTTGTCGGCGTTCATTTTCACGAGTGATGTGATGAGCACAACTACCATCGGTAGTATCGCGCAGATAAAGATAGGTACTAAAATTTTCATATCAATTATAATCATTGAGGTTTCTAATACTGTTTCTGAGACATCTCGCATATAAGACTCTCCCCGGCGGCAAAAGGTGACAGCTCCGGCAACTTTTTTTCAAAAAAAATGTGCGGGCTCCGAAAAGAGCCGCTTTTTGCGTAACTTTGCAGCTCGAAACAGTAACGCCCCCACACCGACATGGACACCGCAGAGACATACCGCGCACAAGCCGCAGGAGACGTCGCCGAGATAGTGATGCTC
>JAICZO010000007.1 GCA_029057255.1 Muribaculaceae bacterium
CAATATATTACCAAAAAAATAACAAACTTTTGCAAGCAGGCACAATAAAGCAGACCTTAAAGGCGTTTCAACAAGAGGACAACATATTACACACCGCCTTACCACTATTGCCTATGGAGAAACGCTCTACCCTCACACGCATGGCTAAGAAATAATCCGACACGACAGTCCTCTCACCCCGTCCCTCGACTCTGGCACGCCTGCGCCAGCTGGCTCGAGCAGCATATTCCGGACCCGCAGGGATGAACATCATCATCCTGAACTGAGAGCATAGTGTAACTGATACAAGCACAGCCATAAACGCATCACCGGCCCGCAGCTGACAAGCAGCCGCGGGCCGTCACATTTTCATATCTGACGCTTTTTGCGTACCTTTGCGGCCACGAAACCCTGAAACTGTTATTCTGAAAGAAATGATAGACATGACTTCAGACAGCGGATACACTATGGCAGAGGCTATTGCCGAAGCCAAACGCTGTCTCCACTGCAAAGTGCCCGGCTGCCGCAAAGGCTGCCCTATAAACAACGATATTCCTGACTGGGTACACGAACTCGCTATGGGCAATCTCGGCAACGCGATGGCCATCATCAACGCGAAGAGCAACCTGCCCGCCGTATGCGGCCGTGTGTGCGCACACGAGCGCCAGTGCGTAGGCAACTGCGTGCTCGGCAAGAAAGGATGCCCCGTCAACATCGGCAAGCTCGAGCAGTTTGTCGCCGACTTCGACAGCGACATGGCTCTCTCTCATGAGAACATCGTCGAGAAGACCCGCGGACGCGTGGCCGTAATCGGCAGCGGCCCCGCAGGCCTGACCATCGCCGGCGAACTGTCGCGCCAGGGCGTAGCGGTCGAAATCTTCGAGATGGGCCGCGAGGCCGGAGGCGTGCTCATGTACGGCATACCCGAGTACCGCCTGCCCAAAGAAGTAGTACGCAAGGAGATAGCCAAAATAGAGCATCTCGGCGTAATCATCCACACCGACACCACCATCGGACGCACGCTGACCATCGACGACCTATTCGACCGCGGCTTCGACGCCATCTTCATCGGCACAGGCACAGGCAAGCCCAAGAGCCTCGAAGTGCCCGGCGGCAACCTGCCCGGCGTGCGCATGGCCATATGGTTCCTCCGTCGCGTGAGCCTCTTCAACGAGGGGTACATCGGCCGCGACGAAGTCATGGTCAAGCCAGGCGACAAGGTATTTGTCATCGGATGCGGCAACACCGCTATGGACGCCGCCCGCACATCAGTGCGCCTGGGAGCATCAGAAGTCACAGTGCTCTACCACCGCGACATCGAGCGCATGTCGGCACTGCGCGCCGAGTACGACGACGCTGTCAGCGAGGGCGTCAAGTTCAGATGGAACACTTCGCTGACCGACATCCACGGCACCGACGGCGTGCTCGACGCCATCACAACCGTCACCGACGGCGGCGAACCCGTCAGCGAACCCGCCGACAAGGTCATAATGGCCGTCGGCAGCGCTCCCGCATCGCGCATCGTCAGCTCGACCGAAGGCATCGACGTCGACAGCAAAGGCTATGTCATAACACGCGACACCCCCTACGGCATGACTTCACGAAAAGGCGTATTCGCCGGCGGCGACGTGACAAACCGCCCCGCCACTGTCGTGCACGCTATGCAGGACGCGCGCGAAGTGGCACGCGGTATGCTCGCCTATCTCGACGCCGTAAAACTCTTCAGAGAGATTGACAGGAAGTAGAATTATTCCTAAAATACGTATCCAAATATTAAATAATGTTTAATTGAGCTAATAAGTTAAGTTAAAATTTGCCGTTCTCGGACAAAAACAGCTACCTTTGTCGGTATACGACGCGCACACGCGTCCTACCATATAACAAAGCATAGCTCAATGAAAACAATCAGTGCTTTCGCACTAACATTCGCACTTACCCTTGCCATGCCTTCGACCTTCACGGCATCGGCAGGGGTACGCGAGGATGCCGTCGCGGAGGCGGCCACCCGCTATCTGCCCGGAAAGACCGGTTTCGGCTCGGTCAAGGTGAAGAAACTGACAATCAACGACAAGAAACGCACGGTCACGGTCACCTTCAACGATGCCGCCGCATACATCCCCTTCACCAAGGAGAGTCTCGCCGACTTCAAGGCCGACTGCCTCAAGGCTCTCGGCCAGCAGTACGGCAAGTACAAGGTGAGCCTGATTGCCGGCAAGACCTCACTCGACAAGCTCGTGCAGTACGCGCCCAAGAAGAACATAGGCCCGACAGAGAAAGAGCCATTCATCGTCCGCCACGACGACGTGAAGGCTCCCGAAGGCCTCGACGGCGCCAACATTGCCCTCTGGCAGAGCCACGGCTGGTATTTCGAGCCTAAGCTCAACCGCTGGGAGTGGCAGCGCGCCCGCATCTTCCAGACTGTCGAGGACCTCTATCCGCAGAGCTACATCATACCCTTCCTCATGCCTATGCTCGAGAACGCAGGAGCATACGTCATGAGCCCCCGCGAGCGCGACATACAGCGCACCGAGATTATCGCCGACAACGACGGCGGCAAGCTCGTCGCCGGCAGCTTCACCACCACAGGACACTGGAGCAAGACCGGCGCCAAGGCTTTTGCCTACAGCAAGGCCGAGCTGCACAACGGCGACAACCCCTTCGCCGACGGCACCTCGCTCAAAGCTGAGCTGTCAGGCTCTGACGAAGCCACGGCAACGGCATCGTGGAAAGCGGAAGTACCGGCCGACGGCAAGTATGCCGTGTATGTCAGCTACACCACCCTCCCCAACAGCACATCGGCAGCACGCTACCGCATACACGCCGCCGACGGCGTGCACGACTTCACCGTCAACCAGAAGATGGGCGGCGGCACATGGATCTATCTCGGCCACTTCGAGCTGCGCAAGGAAAAAGGCGAGCACACCGTCGTCGAGCTGCTCAACACCGGCGACGACAAGCACCTGTGCGTCACTGCCGACGCCGTGAAAATAGGCGGTGGCATGGGCAACGTGGCACGCATCGTCAAGGAGCCCCTCGACAACATCGACTACGAATACACCCTCAGCGGATATCCCCGCTTCACCGAGGGCGCACGCTACTTCCTGCAGTGGGCCGGCGCCCCCGACAGCGTCTTCACTCCCTCTGACTACGTCAACGACTACACCGACGACTACAAGTCGCGCGGCCTGTGGGTCAACTGGCTCGCCGGCGGCTCGTCGATGCTCCCCGACCGCGAGGGTCTCGGCATACCCGTCGACCTCAGCTTCGCCTTCCACACCGACGCCGGCACAACAATGAACGACTCCATCATCGGCACTCTCGGCATCTACTGCACCGCCGGCGAGAAGCTCGGCAACGGCAGCAGCCGCATGGCATCGCGCGACCTCACCAACGAAGTGATGACCAACATCGTCGACGACGTCCGTGCCGAATTCGAGCCGGAGTGGACACGCCGCGGCATGTGGGACAAGAGCTACTTCGAGGCACGCGTGCCCGAAGTGCCCGCAATGCTCCTGGAGTTCCTCTCGCACCAGAACTTCGCCGACATGTCCTACGGACTCGACCCCAACTTCCGCTTCACCGTGTCGCGCGCCATATACAAGGGCATGCTCAAGTTCATCGCCCACCGCGACGGACGCCCCTATGTGGTGCAGCCCCTGCCCGTGCGCGCCTTCGCCATCAACGACACCGGCAACGGCAACTACCGCCTGTCGTGGGCCGAGACCGTCGACAGCCTCGAGGCCACGGCAACACCCACATATTATATTATTGAAGAGCGCACCGGCAACGGTCCCTTCCGCACCGCAGGCCGCTCCGACCGACCCGAGTTCAACGTCAGCATAAACGATGACGCCATCCACTCCTACCGCATCACGGCAGGCAATGCCGGCGGCGTATCCTTCCCCTCCGAAGTCCTTGCCCTCTGCCACCGCCCCGGCAAACCGTCGGTGACAATCGTCAACGGCTTCACACGCGTCAGCGCCCCCGACCGCTTTGACTCGGGCGACATCGCCGGCTTCTACGACGCCAAGGACCACGGCGTACCCTACAAGGAGGACATCTCGTTTATCGGCAGCATGTTCGAGTTCCGCCGCGACATCCCCTGGATGGACGACGACGCGGCAGGCTTCGGCGCCTCACGTGCCGACTACGAGGACAAGGTCATCGCCGGCAACACCTTCGACTACGTCTACACCCACGGCGAAGCCATCCGCAAGGCGGGCTACGGCTTTGTATCGTCGAGCGTCGAGGCCTTCATCAAAGGCACCGACCGCCCCGCCACTGTCGACCTCATCCTCGGCAAGCAGAAAGAGATAACCCGCGGCCGCGGTGTCTACGGCACATACTACAAGGCCTTCCCCTCGTCGCTGCAGGACCGTATCGCTGCCCTTACAGCCGGCGGCTCAAGCTTCTTCATCTCCGGAGCATACGTAGCCTCCGACATCTGGGACAACCCAAACTCGTCGAAGGAAGTTGCCGAGGCCGACAAGAAATTCGCCCGCGAAGTGCTCGGCTACAACTGGCGCGTGGACCAGGCATCGGTGACAGGCGAGGCTTACCAGGTGCCGACACGCTTCAAGGACTTCGGCAAAGGCGACTACCGCTTCTCCAACACCCTCAACAGCGAGTGCTATGTTGTCGAGTCGCCCGACTCGTTCTACCCCGCCGACGACAAGAAGGGCTGCACCTTCATGCGCTACAGCGAGAACAACCTCATCGCGGGCACACTCTTCGACAACGGCAACTACCGCACGGCAGTCATCGGATTCCCCTTCGAGACCATCGACGGCGCCGCCTCGAGAGAGCACCTCATGAAGCAGGTTCTCGACTTCTTCGCCGACCCGGCTCCCCTCCGCAAATAACATCCATTAATCACATACAGAAACTCAGGACCATAGAACTGATATAACATGAAAACAACTATCCACTGTTTCCTCCCCTACATCGACGAAGCCCAGGTTAAAGGCACCGTCGAGGCTCTCAAAGAAAGCACTCTCGTGACCAAGATCACGCTCCTTGCGAGCGACAATGCCGCACAGGCATGTCTCGGCTGCGACATAGCATACATCGACTCCCTCAACTCGTCGGACACTATGGTGAAAATCGCCGAAGCTGCCCAGGCCGAGTTCATCCTCCTCTACACCAAGCAGAACACCCTCGTGCCCGGATACTTCGCGCTCGACCGCTTCGCCAAAATCGCGCAGGACTCCAAAGCCGGCATGCTCTACGCCGACAGCTACACCGTTGTCGAAGGCAAAAAGAGCAACGCTCCGGTAATCGACTACCAGTTCGGCTCGCTCCGCGACGACTTCAACTTCGGCTCCGTCCTCTTCTTCAACACCGCCGACTTCAAGAAGGCTGCCGCAGGCATCGACGTGCGCTATAAGGCAGCAGGCCTCTACGACCTCCGCCTGCGTCTGAGCCGCATCGCTCCGATAGTGCACATCAACGAGTATCTCTACAGCGACGTCACCCTCGACAACCGCCGCTCCGGTGAGAAGATTTTCGATTATGTCGACCCGAAGAACCGCGGCGTCCAGATCGAGATGGAGCAGGCATGCACGGCACACCTCAAGGCCATCGGCGGCTATCTCGAGCCCGTCTTCGAGCCTATCGAATTCAACCGCGGCGAGTTCAAGAACGAGGCTTCGGTCATCATCCCCGTGCGCAACCGCGTCCGCACCATACGCGACGCCATCCGCAGCGTGCTCTCGCAGAAGACCGACTTCCCCTTCAGCCTCATCATCATCGACAACCACTCCACCGACGGCACAACCGAGG
>JAICZO010000070.1 GCA_029057255.1 Muribaculaceae bacterium
TCGTTCGGCTGGCGCGAAGACCGTCAGCTCTTAGACGAAGCTGCAGAGCTGGCTGCCAAGGCCGACATCGCCATCGTCAGCATAGGTTTCAACGAGAGTCTGGAGCGCGAGAGCAACGACCGCCCCTTCACTTTGCCTGAATATCAGGACAGCCTCGTCTGCCGTGTGCTCGATGCCAATCCCAATACGGCCGTTCTGGTCAACGCCGGCAGCAACGCAGACCTCAGCCGCTGGCAGGAGCGCACACCCGCTCTGGTATACCTGTGGTATCCCGGCCAGGAAGGCGGCACGGCTGCCGCGGAAATACTCTTCGGCAAGGTCAACCCCTCGGGCAAGCTTCCTGTCACCTTCGAAAAACGCTGGGAGGATAATCCGGCCTACCCCTTCTACTATGACGAGGACAGCGACAAGCGTGTGTCATACGGCGAAGGTCTTCTCGTAGGCTACAGGCACTACGATACGAAGGGCGTGCAGCCTAACTTCGCCTTCGGTTATGGCAAGAGCTACACCACATTCCGCTTCTCGGGGCTCAAAGTCAAGAACGAGAGCGCCAAGGGCAAGCCGCTCTACAAGGTAAGCTTCGACGTGACCAACACAGGCACCCGCGACGGCAAAGAAGTGGCACAGGTCTACGTCCGTCCTATCGACGCAAAAGTGTTCCGCCCCTACAAGGAGCTTAAGGGCTACGACAAAAAGATGATAAAGGCCGGTCAGACTGTCCGCTTCGAAATCAGTCTCGACAGCGAAGCCTTCTCATACTACAAGACCGACCGGCACGCTTTCGGCTATGATGCGGGCGAGTATGAAATTCTTGTCGGCGATGCCTCCGACAACATCCTGCTGCGCAAGACAGTGAAAATAAAATAAACTGAAAGTTTCATAAGCATGCGGTCCGCTTTCTCGTGTCATGTGCGAGAAAAGCGGACCGCAGTTTTTATGCGTTACAGCTTTTTATTATTATATTTGCATTCAGATTGACTCCGGTCAAGCCGCAAGGATTCGCCATCTTTGCCTGCCGGAGATTAAACCGATAGACAACACCGATTTATGAACAACGAGATACTCTACATCCTGCTTCCTGACTTTGCAGCACATGAGATGGTATACCTC
>JAICZO010000071.1 GCA_029057255.1 Muribaculaceae bacterium
GGAGTTTGGTGTATGCTGTGTTGAAGTATGCGCTGCGTGCGCGGCGGTAGAGGGCCTTGTTCTCGAAGTCGCGGGGTGTCTTGTCGAACGAGATGCTGACCTTGCCGAGGCAGTCGGACTGAAGGCGTGCGATTTCGACCACGATGTCGTGTACGGATTCACGCTTGATCGAGGGGAATGCCGCGCGGGCGAGTACTATTTCGGCAGCGAGTGAGCCGCATGTATTTGTTATGAATTTCTTGAGTTGACGCTTGTTTGCCATATCGGTGATTGTTATAGGGTTATGTGGTTTCAGAGATTAAGAAGGTGCTTGCGGAGTGCGGGCAGCGTGGGCGGGATGATGGTTGCATGGCGGCGGACCGACATGAACTGTGTCAGCTGCACGGGCATCTCTATAGCCGCCGAAGTGACGCGGGTCATGATGTCGAGCTGCTTTGCCGGGTGCCCCGTGGCGAGTATTACCTTGGGTACGTCCGACGGCACATCGGCCGCTGCGGCGTATGCCATAGCTCCGTGCGGGTCAATGGTGTATCCGTGCTCGTCGCGCAGACGGTTGATTGTCTCCGAAATCGAGAAATCGTCGACGGAGACAGCCTTTATGTCCCGCTTCATGGCGGCGAGGTCGCCGTTGTAGAGGTGCAGCAGCCTTGGCCATCCCGAGGGGTATACCATGTCGGCCGACGGTGCGAGGGTGCGTATCGGCCGTCGTCCGCTCTCCGGCTCTTTGGCGCCGTCCATCAGCGGAGCGAGCTGGTTGTTGGCGTTGGTGGCCGCCACGAGCTGTCCCGAGGGTACGCCCATGCGTCCTGCCATCACGGCCGCCACGAGGTTGCTGAGGTTGCCGCAGGGCATCGAGTAGACAGCCCGGTCGGCGTTCTCGACTCCCATCTCGACAAGGCGGGCGTAGGCGTGCATGGTGAATGTAATCTGCGGCAGCAGGCGCGCTATGTTGATTGAGTTGGCGCCTGTGAGGTTGAGGTCGCTGAGCGCCGGGTCGCTGAGCGCGTTCTTGACCAGCTGCTTGCAGTCCTCGACGGTGCCGGCTATCTCCACGGCGTGGATGTTCTTGCCAAGAGCCGTGAACTGAGCGGTCTGCGACCGTGTGAGGAAGCCCTTCGGGTAGAGCACCGATACGTTGACGCCGTCAAGCCCGAGCAGGCCGTTGGCGGCGGCGGCACCGGTGTTGCCGGTTGTGGCCACGAGCACGTTGCGCTTCATGCCCGGACGTGAGTGCGACACGCGCTTCATGAAGCATGCCATAGCACGCGCGCCATAGTCCTTGAAGGTAAGAGTCGGGCCGTGGAACAGCTCGAGGATGTATGTGTTGTCGCCGACTTTCACCAGCGGTGCGTCGGCCGAGAAAGATTCGTAGGCGACAGTCTTGAGGGTCGATGCCGCGACATCGCCGTCAAGGAGTGTGTCGGCTACAACGAATGCTATTTCTTTGAGAGACATCTCGCCGATATTGTTGAAGAACGCTTTGGGAAGCGCCGGGATGCTCTCGGGCATGAACATGCCGCCGTCTTCGGCGACACATCGGTCGAGAGCCTCTACAATGCTGACGGGATGACTTACTGAGTTTGTGCTAATAAATCGCATCAGACAAAAAAGCAATATTGTTTACCGGTAAAACAATTCAGAAGAGAGAAAGTTGAGCGTCATTCTCCGGCCGCTTCGGTTTTTTGGGCGGCTCCTGGTATCCGAACTCCGAGTCGGGCTGAAGCAGAGGGCTGACTTCGCC
>JAICZO010000072.1 GCA_029057255.1 Muribaculaceae bacterium
GGCGGGAACGAGAATTGAACTCGTGACCTCCGGGTTATGAATCCGACGCTCTAACCAACTGAGCTATCCCGCCGTTTGCGAGTGCAAAATTACGCACAATTTTTTACTCTGCAAAATTTTTTCTGCATTTTTTCAAAAAAATTTTAGCCGCGGCGACAGCGCCGTACCGTCCGCCGCGGCTAAGTCATTATTTTTCAAGCGTCCAGCGGGCTTTGGCGTCACCGCCGATTTTTCCGCCATTGTCAGCGATATACTGCAGCAGTTCGTCGAAGACGGGGACCTTCGACTGCGCCACCATATTGCCGCGCGACAGTCCTGTCATATAGTCGCCGCCCTTGGCGAGGTAATCGATTGTCGCCACACGATATGTCCGGGCGGGGTCGATGGGCTTGCCGTCGATGAGCACTTCGGTGGCACGGGCGCTGTTGTCGGTGCGGACATAGCGGGCGCTGACATTGCGGCTGACACCGTTGCCGTCGGTCAGGGCCATGACATCGAATACTTCGGCGAGGTCCTTGCCCTTGACATCAATCACCGTGACCATATTGGCAAACGGCACCATATTGATGATATTACCCTTCGAGAACTTCCCGGCGGGAATATCCGAGCGGAGGCCTCCCTTGTTGGCTATCGACAGGTCGACCTTGCCGGCGAGGCGTCGGCCGGTGTCAAAGACAAAGTCGGAGAAATAGTTCACCAGCTCGTCGCTTTTGTTGCCAAGCTCGTGCTCGGCCGTGCCTACCCAGAGATTCATGAGCGAGTCGACGCCCTGGGAATAGACACCGATGGCGCCGGCGAGCTTCTCGTCGCGATAGCCGTCGTAACGGCTGTCGATGTCGATAAGTTCGTACTCAGGCCGTCCGCCCAGGCCGAGGCTGTCGAGATTCAGCTCTATCTTGCCGAGCTTGCGTCCGGCCTTGCCTGCCTGCACCACGAGCACCTCCTTGCCGTCAAGGTTGGTCAGGCGGCTGCGGCGTGCACCCTGCTCTGTCGAGGGGTCGATGGTGTCGTGGGAGTGGCCGCCGATTATGATGTCAATGCCTCGGGAGTTGGTGGCGAGTACGGAGTCGCCGACAAGCCCCTTGGGATTGTAGCCGATGTGCGACAGCGCTATGACGGCGTCGACGCCTTCGTCCTTGCGCAGCTTCTCGGCAGTAAGGTTGGCGGCCGCCACTACAGGCAGGTACTCGAGACCGTCGTAGTTGCCTTTGGCTATTATGCCTGTCGGGTCGAGATTGAGCCCGATGATACCTATTTTCTTGCCGCCGTACTCCTTAATGATATAAGGCTCGAACATGCCTTTGAGGGGTGTGTTCTCGAGATTGTAGTTTGTGGCAATCTTGGGCGACTCCGACATGGCGAGCACCGATGCGAGGGAGTCTATGCCGTTGTCGAACTCATGGTTGCCGAGGATGCGGGCGTCAACGCCGAGGATGTTCATCACCTCCTGCTCCACCCTGCCGCCATAGAGATAGAAATAGAGCGTGCCCTGGACGGCGTCGCCCGCGTCGACAAGCAGCACGTTCTTCTCGGCGGCGCGCACGCTGTCGATGACAGCCTTGCGGCGCATGACACCGCCGAGGCCGTCGGCGCCGGGGTCGATCTGCGAGTGGGTGTCGTTGGTGTGGAGTATGACAAGAGTGTTGTCAGCCTTGCGCTCCGAGCATCCGCCGGCAGTTATGGCACCGAGGAGCAGTGCCGGAATCAATATTCTGAGTTTCATCATCGTGGTTCTTTATTTGGTTTTATGCCGCGAATATAGACAAAAAAAACGACATTTCACTTTTCGATACGCCGGATTATCCTTGCCGGATTACCGGCCACCAAGGTGCGGGCGGGCACGTCGCGCGTCACGACAGAGCCGGCGCCTATCACAGCACCGTCGCCCACGGTGACTCCGGGCAGGATTATGGCTCCGCCGCCGATCCACACGTCGTCGCCGACGGTCACAGCCTCGGCCCACTGCACGCCCGAGGCACGCTCGTCAGGGTCGAGCGGATGGCAGGCCGTGAAGATGCTGACGTTGGGCCCGACGAACACATTCCTGCCGAAGCGCACCTCAGCCTCGTCGAGGACGGTGAGGTTGAAGTTGGCGAAGAAATTGTCGCCGACGTGTATGTTACAGCCATAGTCGCAGCGGAAAGGCTGGTTGACATGCAGCTGCCCGCCACAGCTGCCCAGCAGCGAGCGGAGCAAGGCGTCGGCCCCGGCCTTGTCGGACGGCGGGAGGCTGTTGAGCCGGAAGAGGATGTCGCGCGTCACTTCGAGGCGGCGCAGAAACTCGGGGTGGACAGCGTCGTAGCGTTCGCCCGAGAGCATCTTCGACCACTCGCGTCCGAAGGCGTCCATATCGTTCTCCTTATTCATTCTATTGTCTTTATATGTGAGAAAAACAACAGAAGACACGGGAGAGTTGTGCTCTGACGTGTCTTCTGCGATGCTATATACTGTTTCAGCGGACGGGCTCTATCACATACGAGTATGTGTAGCTGCGTTCTTTGAGCTGATACTTGGAGTGCGGGCCGCGTCCCCAGCTATCGTCGCCGCCGAGACCGCGCTGAGCGAGGTCGACGTTGAGATATACACGGTTGCGGTCAGGCCAGATGTCATTGTCGTGCTGCTGCTTCTTGGTCATGCCGGTGTCGAGGGCGTCGGTGGTGACGTCGAGAGCGTTCATGCTCAGGGGCTGTGTGCCGGTGATGCGGATGCCTGCGCCTTCATTGTCGGTGACGGTGGCGGTGCGCACGTCGGTGACGTTGCCTGTCTCCTGCGGACGGATGTAGTGGTGACGGCGGTCGGCAATCTTTTCGGTGTAGCGGCCGAGGAACGATGCTGTCTTGCGGTCGGAGTAGTTCTCCCACGGGCCGCGGCCATACCACGAGAAGTTCTCGAAGTTGTTGCCGAGAGCCATGACAGTACCGAAGCGGGGCAGCTCGGGCACGTTGGCGTCCTTGTCGGCGGTCCATGCCACGTCGACCTTCACCTTGCCGGCGTCGCCGACGGTGTATGTCATTGTCAGGTCGGAGGGCACGTCGACGAGGCGGTATACAGCCTTGACCACGAGGCCGTCCTTGGTCTGCTCCTTGGTGAAGCTGACGAGGCGGCGGTTCTCGGAGGCGTAGCGCCATGCGTTGGAGCGCATCTGGAAGCCGTTACCCCAGTCGTTGTCGGTGACAGGGCGCCAGAACGAAGGCTCGATGCCGCCGCTGAGGATGCGCTTGCCTGCCACATCATAGCCGATGAGCGAGCCGTTGCGGGTGTCGAAGACGATTCTGGCGTCGCCGGAGTTGACCACCAGACGGTCGCGATGCTCTTCAACCTTGGGAGTGCCGGGCTCTACGACAGCCTTTGAAGTACCTGTCTTGAGGATGAACTCCTCGCGTGCCACCTCGTGTCCGGCGGGGATGATTTCGTCGCCGGTGCGGGTGTAGGCGTATACGTTGAGTGTGTAGTCGGCGTCCTCGGTCATGGCAGGCAGAGGGAGCTTCACGGCGAGAGTCTTGCCGGGAGCCACCTTGGGAGCGAATGTGCCTTCGGCCACCTGCTCGCCGTCGCGGAGGAGCACCCACTTGAAGTCGTACTGTGCGGTGTTGCGGACGTGGAAGTGGTTCTCGACAACGATCTCACCCTTGGCAAGGTCCTTGGCGGAGAAACGGATGTCCTGATATACCTTCTTCACTTCGAGGAGGCCGGGGTGCGGGGTGCGGTCGGGGAATACGAGACCGTTGATACAGAAGTTCTCGTCGTTGGTCACGTTGCGTGCGCCGTAGTCGCCGCCGTATGTCCAGTAGAAACGGCCGTCCTCGTCGCGGCGCTCGAAGCCCTGGTCGACCCAGTCCCAGATAAAGCCGCCCTGCATCTGAGGCGAGTTGCGGATGATATCGAAGTAATCCTGGAAGTTGCCTGTCGAGTTACCCATAGCGTGGGCGAACTCGCACATGATATAAGGTTTGGTCACGTCGGTGCGCTCGGCATACTTGACCATATTCTCGATGTGGGGGTACATCGGGCAGATGATGTCAGTGTTCGAGCAGTGCTGGTATGCCTGTTCGTGCTGCACGGGGCGTGTATTGTCGCGGTTCTTGATCCAGTCGTATGCGGCATAGAAGTTGTCGCCGTTGCCGCTCTCGTTGCCGAGGCTCCAGATGATGACCGAGGGGTGGTTCTTGTCGCGCTCGACGAGCAGACGCTCGCGGTCGATGATGGCTTCGCGCCACATGGGGTCGCATGCGGGGTGGCCGGGGTCCTTCTCGACGGTACGGTCGCCGACGCCCATGCCGTGAGCCTCGATGTTGGCCTCGTCGACGATGTAGAGGCCGTACTGGTCGCAGAGATCATACCACAGCGGGCTCTCGGGGTAGTGGCTCATACGCACGGCGTTCAGGTTGTGCTGCTTCATGGTGCGGATGTCTTTCATCATTGTCTCGCGGTCGACAACGTGACCCTTGACGGGATGATGCTCGTGGAGGTTGGCGCCGTGTATCTCGACGGGCTTGCCGTTGACGAGCAGCTGAGCGTTCTTGATTTCGATCGTGCGGAAACCGATGCGGGCCGATGTGCTCTCTACGGTCTCGCCCGAAGCGGTGCGGAGTGTGATGACAAGTGAGTAGAGATAGGGGTTCTCGGCGCTCCACGCATTCACCTTGCGGATGCCGGCCTTGAAGTTGACGTCTTCGCCGGCTTCCTTGACGGCCTTGTATACCTGCTTGCCTTCGGCGTTATATACAGCGGCCTCGACCTTGAGACCCTTGCCGGGCGCATTCACGTCGAGGTCGAGCACACCGTTGGTGTAGTTCTTGTCGAGCGACGCCTTGGCGAAGAAGTCGAGCACGCGGCCGCGGCGGTCGGTCGAGTAGAGATATACGTCGCGCTCGAGACCTGTGAGGCGCCAGAAGTCCTGGTCCTCGAGATACGAGCCGTCGGTCCAGCGGTATACTTCACATGCTATTTCGTTCTCGCCGGGCTTTACAAACTCGGTGATGTCAAATTCGGCAGGGTTCTTGGTCGACTGCACGTAACCTGCTTTCTTGCCGTTGACCCACACATACATGCCCGAGGTGGCACCGGCGAAGTGAAGAATCACATCGCGGTCCTTCCAGTTGCGGGGCAGAGTGAAGCTGCGCTTGTAGCTGCCGACGGGATTGTCGCCGATATACACCTTGGGGGGATTGGCGGGGAATACGTAGGTTGCATTGGTGTAGATAGGTGTGCCGTAGCCTTCCATCTCCCAGTTGGAGGGTACGTTGATCGTGCCCCACGAAGCGGTATTGTAGCCGGGCTTGTAGAAGTCGGCGGGACGGTCTTCGGGATTGGCCGAATATTTGAATTTCCAGGGGCCGTTGAGCGACATCACATAAGGCGACTTGAAAGCATCGGCCTTCAGTGCCTCATCAACTGTCGCATAGGGGAAAGCGGTCGCGCGCGGAGCAAGACGCCCTTCGGCGAACTCCGCCGGATTCTGCCAGTCGGGAGTGGTCTCTGCCTGTCTCTTATGGA
>JAICZO010000073.1 GCA_029057255.1 Muribaculaceae bacterium
CAATAGGCCATGGCGTCGAGCATCTCGAAATTGGTGTGAGGGCGGAAGGCGTTGTACACCTCCGGGCGGTTGATTGTGATTTTGGCTATCTTGCCGTAGCGTTCAAAAAGTATGTCGTCATACTCCTTTATCTTGGTCCATTCTCTTTTCATAGTTGTGTGATATAATTGTGATATGCAAAATTACACAAAAATGAAGTATGTCTTGACATCCGGCCAATAATATTTCGGCTGTCAGTCGAAAAGTAAACGTGTATCTTATGTGAGACGGCTGATATTGTTCTGGATGGAGTTTCAATCCTTATATGGTGAAAACGGTGGCATGAATCGTGTGGATGTGCTTTGGGGCGCGGGGGTAGGTCTGTCTTATGACCACTTCTATTTCGGTGTGTCAGGCTCATTTGGTTTGTGTAACATGTCTGACTATTCTTCCTTAAAATTTCATGAAAACAGAGTGACACTCTCTTTAGGATATAATTTCTGAAATTTTTGAAAAAACATCGGCCGTAATTTGCACGGGCGGTGGAAAAGTTGTAACTTTGCGCCCGAATTCTAATACAAATCACTTTAATGGCAACAAAAATCAGACTGCAACGTCATGGTCGTAAGAACTATGCGTTCTATCCAATTGTTATCGCCGATAGCAGGGCACCACGAGATGGTAAATTTATTGAAAGGATAGGTTCCTATAATCCGAACACTAATCCTGCTACAATTACTCTTAACTTCGAGCGGGCTTTGTATTGGGTGACCGTCGGTGCTGAACCCACCGATACTGTACGTTCGATCCTCTCCAACGAGGGTGTCCTCCTGATGAAGCACCTCCTCGGCGGTGTAGCCAAGGGCGCTTTCGACCAGGCTGAGGCAGAACGTCGCTTCAACGCTTGGAAAGCTAACAAAGACGCAAAGGTCAACGCAGTGAAGACTTCGGTGGCTAACCAGCGCGAACTTTCGGCAAAGCAGCGTCTCGAAGCTGAAACAGCCAAGAACCAGGCTATCGCCGAGCTCGTGGCTAAGAAAAAAGCTGAAGCAGCAGCCGCCCAGGCCGCAGCTGAAGCTGAAGCAGCTCCTGCTGCCGAAGAAACTGAAGCTCCCGCCGCTGAATAACCGCGACTTAGCGCTTCAAGATACTGAAAAGGGTGTGTCCGCTTTTATCTGCCGGCACACCCTTTTACACTTTATCGGTTATACTGTTCTTTATGAAGAAGTTTAAGAAATATAAAGGTCTCAACCTTTCTGACCTCAACAAGGAGATGCTCGAGCTATGGAACGCCGACAATCTCTTTGAACAGAGCGTCGCACTCCGCGAAGGCGCTCCCTCGTATGTTTTCTATGAAGGTCCTCCTTCGGCAAACGGCATGCCCGGCATCCACCACGTGATGGCACGTACAATCAAGGACCTCTTCTGCCGCTACAAGACGATGAAGGGCTTCCACGTGAAGCGCAAGGCAGGATGGGATACTCACGGCCTGCCCGTCGAGCTGGGTGTGGAGCGCTCGCTCGGCATAACAAAGGAAGACATCGGCAAGAAGATTTCCGTCGACGAGTACAACGCCGCCTGCCGCCGCGAAGTCATGAAGTACACCCGCGAGTGGGAGACCCTCACAAACAAGATGGGATACTGGGTCGATACTACCGACCCCTACATCACATATGACAACCGCTACATCGAGTCGGTATGGTGGCTCCTCGCTCAGCTCTACGGCAAGAACCTGCTCTACAAGGGCTACACAATCCAGCCCTATTCGCCCGCTGCAGGCACCGGCCTCAGCTCGCACGAGCTCAACCAGCCCGGATGCTACCGCGACGTCAAGGACACCACATGCGTGGCTCAGTTCAAGGTAACCGACCCCATCGAGAAGATGAAGGGCTGGGGTACTCCCTGTATGCTCGCATGGACCACTACACCGTGGACCCTGCCCTCGAACACCGCCCTCGCCGTAGGCCCCTCGATCCGCTACTGCATCGTCCGCACATACAACCCCTACTCGGGCGACCCTGTCACCGTTGTCGTGGCCGAGGCTCTGCTCGGCACTCTCTTCAACGCCAAAGCTAAAGAAATATCTCTCGAAGACTATAACCGCGGCGACAAGCTCGTCCCCTACGAAGTAGTGGACACTGTCAGCGGCTCCGACCTCGTCGGCATGCACTATGAGCAGCTCCTCCCCTGGGTGAATCCCGGCGAAGGCGCATTCAGAGTCATCCCCGGCGACTACGTCACCACCGACGACGGTACCGGCGTGGTGCATATCGCAGGTACATTCGGCGCCGACGACCTCCGTGTGTCGCGTGCCGCAGGCGTTCCGCCGCTGCACCTCATCGACCGAGACGGCAACCTCCGCCCGATGGTCGACCTCACAGGCCGCTTCTACCGCATCGAGGACCTCGACCCCGACTTCGTCAAGAATATGGTCGATACCGAGCAGTACTCGCAGTGGGCAGGCCGCTATGTCAAGAACGCCTACGACCCCGAGGCTGCCGATGACACCGAGACTCTCGACGTCGCTATCTGCATGGACCTCAAGGCTTCGGGCAAGGTCTTCAAAATCGAGAAGCACGTCCACAACTACCCCCACTGCTGGCGTACCGACAAGCCCGTGCTCTACTACCCGCTCGACAGCTGGTTTATCCGCTCGACAGCGATGCGCGAGCGCCTGATGGAGCTTAACGAGACCATCAAGTGGAAGCCCGCATCGACCGGTACCGGACGCTTCGGCAAGTGGCTCGAGAACCTCCAGGACTGGAACCTCTCGCGCAGCCGCTACTGGGGCACTCCGCTGCCTATCTGGCGCACCGAGAGCGGCGACGAGGAGATATGCATCGACAGCGTGGCCACGCTCTACAATGAAATCGACAAGGCCGTCGCTGCAGGTGTGATGTCTTCGAATCCTCTCCGCGACAAGGGCTTCGTGCCCGGCGACTACTCGAAGGACAACTACGAGAAAATCGACCTGCACCGCCCCTATGTCGACGACATCGTGCTCGTATCCGCTTCCGGCAAGCCCATGAAGCGCGAGACCGACCTCATCGACGTATGGTTCGACTCCGGCTCGATGCCTTACGCCCAGATACACTATCCCTTCGAGAACAAGGAAGCATTCGACCGCGGCGACCTCTTCCCCGCCGACTTCATCGCCGAAGGTGTCGACCAGACACGCGGATGGTTCTTCACCCTCCATGCCATCGGCACGATGGTCTTCGACTCATGCGCGTTCAAGGCTGTCATCTCCAACGGTCTTGTCCTCGACAAGAAGGGCGAGAAGATGTCAAAGCGCAAAGGCAATGCCGTCGACCCCTTCGAGACAATAGAGAAATACGGCAGCGACCCGCTGCGCTGGTATATGATTTCGTGCTCGTCGCCCTGGGACAACCTCAAGTACGACAGCGAGGGCGTGGCTGAAGTGTCGCGTAAATTCTTCTCGACACTCTCCAACACCTACGACTTCTTCGCCATGTACGCCAACGTCGACGGTTATACCGGCGACGAAGCCGAAGTGCCTGTGGCCGAGCGCCCCGAGCTTGACCGCTGGATACTCTCGCTGCTCAACAGCCTCGTCGCTTCTGTCGAG
This sequence comes from Muribaculaceae bacterium, assembly GCA_029057255.1. Taxonomy (GTDB): domain Bacteria; phylum Bacteroidota; class Bacteroidia; order Bacteroidales; family Muribaculaceae; genus CAG-873. Next base: position 3,569 of record JAICZO010000073.1, read on the forward strand.
GAGTCGCTCGAGGACTACGAGCCCACACGTGCCGTGCGCGCCATCAGCGAGTTTGTGCTCGACAAGCTCTCCAACTGGTATGTGCGCCTCAACCGCAAGCGTTTCTGGGAGCGCGGTCTCGACACCGACAAGCTCGCCGCATATCAGACCCTGCGCACATGTCTTCTGACGATAGCGCGTCTGATGGCTCCTGTGGCGCCCTTCTTCAGCGACCGTCTCTACCGCGACCTCACCGAGGGCACCGACGCAGCCAAGTCGGTACACCTTGCCGACTTCCCCGCCGTCGACAGCGCTGTCATCGACAGAGACCTCGAGGAGCGCATGGATGTCGCTCAGCGCCTGACATCGCTCGTGCTCTCGCTGCGCAAGAAAGCAAACCTCAAGGTGCGCCAGCCCCTTGCACGCAT
>JAICZO010000074.1 GCA_029057255.1 Muribaculaceae bacterium
ACCCCGGAGAGGCTCGAACTCTCGACCCACTGATTAAGAGTCAGTTGCTCTACCAACTGAGCTACGGAGTCTTTTAGATTGCTTTTGAGCTCGTTTGTTTCTCAATTGCGCTGCAAAGTTAGGGACTTATTTTTAATCTACCAAATTTTTTTGAAGTTTTTTTAAAAAAATTTTGTTGTGATTTGGGGTGTTGGGGTGTACTGTGTTGTGTGACAGCGTGTTCGTGGTGTGAATTTTTTTAGGTCGGATCGACGTCGTAGTAGACGGTCAGGCCGCGCATGAGCGGGTCGGCGGCGAGTTCGATGTATCGCTTGCGCAGGATTGCTTTTACGCTGCTCATTGATGCGGCTGTCTCGACGCGGAGCATGATCTGGCGTACGAACATTGATTTGACTCTGGCGACGGCGGGTTCTTTGGGCGGGGAGACGCGGTTGCCGAAGTCGGCTCGCAGGAGCGCGGCGAGTTTTGTGGCGCATTCGGCGACGGTGGGGGCGTGGCGGTGTTTGAGGTAGATGACTATGATGCGTGTGAAGGGCGGGAAGCCGAAGGCTCGGCGCTCTTCGAGTTCGTGGCGGTAGAAGCCGTCGAAGTCGTGGCGCGAGGCAAATCCGAGGACGGGGTGTGCGGTGTTGTAGGTCTGTATTATGACTTGTCCTTTGTCGCTGCGTCGCCCGGCGCGGCCTGATACTTGTTCGATCATGTTGAATGCGCGTTCGGCTGAGCGGAAGTCGGGGAAGTTGATGAGGCTGTCGGCGTTGAGTACTCCTACCATGTCGACGTCGCCGAAGTCGAGTCCTTTGGTCACCATCTGTGTGCCTATGAGGATGTCGGCTTTGTGTGCGGAGAAGTCGTCGATTATGCGGCTGTATCCTTCTTTGTTGCGTGTGGTGTCGAGGTCCATTCGCAGCACGCGTCTGTTGGCGAAGCTTGTTTTTATTTCTTCTTCGAGTCGTTCGGTGCCGTATCCGATGATTTCCATTGCGGGTTCGTGGCACTCGGGGCATAGTGTCGGCACGGGGTATTCGGCTCCGCAGTAGTGGCATGACAGTCGGTTGGAGTGGCGGTGGTATGTCAGCGATACGTCGCAGTAGTCGCATTTGGGTGTGAATGCGCACATTTTGCAGCGTGCCATGGGTGAGTATCCGCGTCGGTTGTGGAAGAGTATGGCTTGTCGGCCGCGTCCTGTCGCGTCGAGTGTCGCGTCGAGGAGTCGGTGCGAGAAGTATCCGCTGACGGCTTTGCGTCCGCGCTCTGCTTTCATGTCTACTATCTGTATGTCGGGCAGTGCTGTGCCGCCGTATCGCTCGGTGAGTGATACGAGGCCGAATTTTCCTGTCTCGGCTTTGTAGTATGTCTCGACGGTGGGTGTTGCGCTGCCGAATAGTGTTTTTGCTCCGTGCATTGCGGCGAGTACCGTGGCTGCGTCGCGGCCGTTGTATCGGGGTGCGGGGTCTTGTTGTTTGTAGCTTGGCTCGTGTTCTTCGTCGACGATGACGAGTCCGAGTCGGTCGAAGGGGAGGAATACTGCCGAGCGTGCTCCGACGACGACGCATGGTCGGCTGTCGGCAATCAGTCGGCGCCAGCGGTCGACGCGCTCGTTGTCGGAGAATTTGGAGTGGTAGATGAGTACTTTTTCTCCGAAGACGTT
>JAICZO010000075.1 GCA_029057255.1 Muribaculaceae bacterium
CTTGTTCTTAACCAAATCTTTTATCAATCCTTCGTAATAGTATACGACCTTATGTGCCGGCACACTCAATCGGCCGGATAAAAACGTACGGCAGCGCCTCCGCGGGGCTTGAGTTCGAAGCGGAGAGTGTCCTTCGACGATACCTTGCGCTTCTCTATGGCCACGTGTGTGCGGGTCTTGACCTTGTCGCCGCCGTCGGTGTATATCTCGGCGATGTATTTACGCCCGGGAGCGAGGAAGCTCAGAGGCATCTCGGCCTTGCCGCCCTCGTTGTTGGCCATAGCGGCGCCGAACCATGTGTCGCCCTTGCGCCGTGCCATGACTATCTGTCGGCCGGGGTAGCCCGAGAGCACGCGGGTGTCGTCGAAGGTGGTCTCGAGATTCTCGAACCAGCTTATCTCCGGCTCGCCCTGATAGTGCGACGGTTTGTCGTACCAGAGTATGGTCTGCAGCGGGCTGTAGAAAATCAGCGATGCCGCCAGCTGGTGGGCGTGGGTGTTGCGGACGCGCTTGTCGTAGTAGCAGATGGTGTAGTCGGCGGCGCCGTTGAGCATGCGGGTGAAGGGGAGGGTGACGTTATGTGTGGCGTCGGGGAACTCCTCGTTGCCGCAGATGCCCTCCTGAGTGAGCAGGTTGGGGTAGGTGCGCGAGAATCCCGACGGGCGGAACTCGTCGTGGATGTTCATCAGCAGACGGTTGTCGGCGGCCTTGCGCACAAGGTCGTGCAGCCATGTGGCCCAGCGGTGCGAGGCATACTGCACGAAGCCCGACTTGACGCCTGCCACGCCCCACTGTCGCAGCAGAGGGAACAGCTCGTCGGCCTGTTTCATGAGTGCGTGCTGGTTGACGTAGAGCCATACGCCGACGCCGCGCTCCTTGCCGTAGTCGATGACGCGCTGCATGTCGAGCTTGTCAACGACCTTTGTGGCGTCGCCGTCGTGGCTCGTGCAGGGCAGATACCACAGCCAGTCGAAGAGCATATAGGGGATGTTGTGCTCGGCGCAGAAGTCGATGTTCTCGAGTCCGGCCTCGGTGCCTATTGTGGTGCAGCGCATGATTTTGCCGGGCTTCACCCATGAGAAGTCGGCCTGCGCCTGCGGGTTGAGGTTGAGCACGATGTCGTTGTTCTCGATGAGCCGGCCGGGAGTGTCGGCGGTCATGATTATCTTCCAGGGTGTGGCGTAGTAGGTGACGATGTCGACGGG
>JAICZO010000076.1 GCA_029057255.1 Muribaculaceae bacterium
GTGCTGTTGGGCATGAAGAGTGTGGAGCAGGGGATGGTCACCACAGTGACTTCGCCCGAGCGTACTTTGGCTGTCGCATATCCGGCGTTCCTGAAGGCGCGCTCGAGCTGCGACATTTCCTCGGCTAAGGCTGTCGACTTCGAGACCGGCACCGACGGGTACTTTATGTTGTCTTCAATCGGGGCGCTCAACGGGTCGAAGTCCGACGGCTGGGCGGCCGATGCCGTGGCAGCGTGCATCGCCGCCGACACAAAGAGCAGCGCGGCTGTCTTCCTTAAGATAGCGGAGAGGGTCATCTGTGCTTTTCTTTAAAATAGTGAGTTTTCGTACTCGATCTCAGCTTTCACCATATCAGCTATCTGCTCTGTCGAGAAGCGTGTCGAGGGGGCGTTCTTGCGGAAGTATTTCTCGATATATGCGACGATGGCGTCGACGTCCGACTGTTCGTCGTCATCGTCGTCGCCGAGGTCGAGGTCCAGCTCGCCGTTCTCGTCATAGTAGTCGTATATTAGGTCGAGCACTTCGCATATAGAGTCGTTGTCCCGCAGTTCTTCGGGCAGTACGGCAGCCATCAGGGCGACGGCTTCGTTTTCGTTGTATTCTTTCATGATTGTGTGCTGTATGGTTACAGGTCGAGCAGGCCTTGGGGCAGGCTCATTGTTACGGTTTTGCCGTCGATGTCGACGTCTTCGATCAGGTCGGGCGATGCCGGCACCAGAAGAGCGGCGCCGTCCGGAGCTGTCACTTCAAAGAGGACGTTGTCGGTGGAGTCGTCGTAGCCTGATATGACGCCGACCACAGTGTCGCTGTCGGCGAGCGTGAAGCCGATGAGGTCCTCGATGTAGAAGCCGTCGTCGCCGTCCTGAAGGTCTTCGGGCAGCATCGACTCCTCGATGTAGACGGGCAGGCCGGTGAGGGCCGATGCTTTCTTCTCGTCGGTGATGCCTTTGAGGGTGAGCAGCAGTGTCTCGCTGCCCTTGGGGCGCGACGACAGTATGGTGAAAGGCACCATTAGGCCGTCAAGCTCCACGAAGACGTGGCCGAAGTCGTCGACAAGGTCGATAACTTCGGGGTCGAAAGATGTTGATATTTCGCCTTTTATGCCGTGGGGCTTGTTGAATGTCCCTATCTCGGCGAGCTGACTGCGGGCAATCATCTCTTTTTCTTCTTTTTGCCGGTGGGAGCAGGTGTGGCCTTGTAGTCCTCAAGCTCTGTGCCGGAGTCAAAGAGATTGATGGCGCCGTGCGACATGTGGCGCAGGTCCGAGAATACGCGTGCATCCTCGACAGACTCGAAGGTCTCGGCCGTCAGAGTCTTTTTCATCTGATTGGCAATCATATAGACGAGGGCGTCGCGCTCTTCGCCCGGCTCCATCGTCACGGCCGTGTCAATCAGGCGGGGGATGTGGTCGCCGTAGTGGCGGTAGGGCATCGAGCCGGGGCGCTCGCAGGGCACGGGGTCAGGACGGCTGTCGAATACCGTGGGGTCGACATGCTCGAAGGGGAAGTCCACATCGAGCCTGAATTCGCTCATGATAAGCAGGTGGTCCCACAGCTTGCGGCGGTACTCCTCGGCGTCGCCGTTGGCGGGGAACAGTGTCATCATGGTCGACACGATATTGCGCGCGCAGATATTTCGCTGCTCGCGGTCTTCGATGGTGACGCAGTGATCGACCATGTTCTGTATGTTGCGGCCGTACTCCGGCAGAATCAGCGGCCGCATCTTATTGTTATATGTCAGCATATCTTGTCAATCTCAGTTTAAGACTACAAAGATACGAAGCTTTTTGCAAACCTACAAACCCGTCAGTCGATGAATCGGCGCAGAATGTCGGAGTATGCGTCGATGCGTCGGTCGCGCAGGAACGGCCACCAGCGGCGCACATTCTCGCTTCGTGCCATGTCGATGTCGATGATTGCCGTGGTCTCGCTGTCGTCGGGCGCGCGGAAGAGGAACTCGCCCTGCGGACCGGCTACAAAGCTTGTGCCCCAGAAGCTTATGCCGTTGGTGGCACCCGAGGGGTCGGGCTCATGGCCTACGCGGTTGACAGCCACGACGGGCAGGCCGTTGGCTATGGCATGTCCGCGCTGCACCGTCACCCATGCCTCGCGCTGCCGTGCTTTCTCGTCGTCGGTGTCGCTCGACTCCCATCCGATGGCGGTGGGGTATATGAGAATCTCGGCGCCTGACAGAGCCATCAGTCGTGCGGCTTCGGGGTACCACTGGTCCCAGCATACGAGCACGCCGAGTCGACCGACCGATGTGTCGACGGGCTTGAAGCCGAGGTCGCCGGGGGTGAAGTAGAATTTCTCGTAGTATGCCGGGTCGTCGGGTATGTGCATC
>JAICZO010000077.1 GCA_029057255.1 Muribaculaceae bacterium
GTGCGGCCGCACTGTTTATTGCCGCTACGCCCGCCGCCGCGCAGGAGCGCCACCGCCCCATCCGCCGGACACACAATGTGACCGACACCATAGCCGGCGCCCCCGACAGCGTCATGGTAAGCCTCGGCGAGGTCGAGCTGTCAGGCAGCATAGCCGTGCCCGACAGCACGGATGTAGCCGTCGACGACTCGCCCTACGACCGCTGGGAAGAGCGCGAGCAGGTCTTCAACCCCGACCCCAACCGCGCCGTGTGGATGTCGGCTCTCTTCCCCGGCCTCGGCCAGCTCTACAACAGGCGCTACTGGAAGCTGCCTATAGTCATAGGCGCATACATGGGTCTCGGATATGCCACATCGTGGAACAACGGCATGCTCAACGACTACACCAAGGCATACCGCGACATCATGGACTCCGACCCCACGACTAACTCCTACATGAATTTCTTCCCTCCCACGACACAGGAGAGTGACCTTGACCGCACATGGCTCACTCAGGTGCTACAGTCACGCAAGAATTTCTACCGCCGCAACCGCGACCTTTGCATCATAGCGATGGTGGGAGTATATCTCGTGGCGATGGTCGACGCATATGTCGACGCATCGCTCTCTCACTTCGACATAACGCCCGACCTGTCGATGGACGTCATGCCCGTGCTCTTCCAGGAGTCCCGCGGCATGAAACCGTCGGTAGGACTGACGTGGGCGTTAAACTTCTGAACCCCTTGAAAAAACACCCCTACAGCAAGATGAAGATATTTTCACGAATAGCAGCATGTATGGCGGCGGCAGGCCTATCGCTCGGCGCCGCAGCTCAGTCATCGGTCCTGTCCGTATCCGACGACAGCATGTCTCCGGCAATAACCATGCCCGAGAGCTTCGAGACTGACACCAAGGCCATGCTCGAAAACTGGTATCTCAAGAACTATACCGTCCTCGACTACGACGCCGACTCGCACGACAGCGGCGACCTCAGCGACGACGTGCTTCTGGAGCGCCTCGGCGCGCTGCCCACTGTCATCGAGATGCCGCTGAACTCGGTGGTAAAGAACACCATACGATTCTACGCCAACCGCAAGCAGCTCGTCGAGAACATGCTCGGACTCAGCCTCTACTATATGCCAATCTTCGAGGAAGCTCTCGAGCGCCACGGCATGCCCCTCGAGCTGCGCTATCTGCCCGTCATCGAGTCGGCCCTCGTCCCCACGGCCGTATCGCGTGCCGGAGCAGCAGGCCTGTGGCAGTTCATGCCTCCCACGGCCAAGGGCCTCGGCCTCGAAGTGAACTCGCTTATCGACCAGCGCCGCGACCCCTATCTTGCATCCGACGCGGCGGCACGCTACCTCAAGCAGCTGTACAACACCTACGGCGACTGGTCGCTCGCCATCGCCGCCTACAACTGCGGCCCGGGCAACGTCAACAAGGCTCTGCGTCGCGCCGGCGGAGGCAAGCACGACTTCTGGGAGATATACCCCTTCCTGCCGTCGGAGACCCGCGGCTACGTGCCGGCCTTCATCGCCGCCAACTATATAATGACCTATCACAAGAACCACAACATATCGCCCGCACTCGCCCGCCGTCCTATCGTGGTCGACACCGTGCACGTGACCCGTCGCGTACACTTCGACCAGATATCGCAGGTGATGGACATCCCTGTCGACGAGCTGCGCGCCCTCAACCCCCAGTTCCGCAAGGACCTTATCCCCGGCGACATCAGACCCTACTCTCTGGTGCTGCCGTCGCTGCAGGCCTACGCCTACATCGTCAACGAGGACTCGATTGTCAACCACAATGCCGAGCGCTATGCCCGCCGCGGCATCGTCGAGCCTGCATCGGGAGCTGTCGCCGGACGCGACTCCAAGGGCGAATACTATGACGAGGAAGTCACTCACTATCACCGCGTCAAGAAAGGCGAGACCCTCACCAAAATCGCCAAGAAATATGGCGTGACAGTAGCCTCGATACGCAAGAACAACAAGGTCGGCAAGAGCGTCAAGCAAGGCCAGCGACTCAAAATCAAGAGCGTACAGCGCCGCTACAAACCCGCGCCCGCGCCCGAAGAGACAACAGTCACACCCGACACAATACAGACTGTCGCCGACACAA
>JAICZO010000078.1 GCA_029057255.1 Muribaculaceae bacterium
CTCCACAGTGGCGATGTCGGCGAGGGTGACGATGCCGTCGGCGCCGCCACGCACCACAGCCTGGCCGAGGGCGTCGCAGTCGGCGGTATTGAGCTGTGCCTTGACGATGTATTCGTTGCCGAAGTCATAGACCGAACCGCCGCCGGCATTGCTGTTGAAGCCTTCGGTGGCGGCAAGCACGTCCTGCACGGTGACACCGTAGACCTGCATGCGGTCGGGGTTGAGCTTAATCTGGTACTCGGGAGCGTCGCCTCCGATAACCGACACCTGCGACACACCGCCGAGAGCAAGCAGGCGCGGGCGGAGTGTGCGCTCGGCGAAGCGCCGGAGCTCAAGCATCGAGATGCTGTCGGAGCGAAGACCTATAATCATCATCTCGCCGAGGATAGACGACTGCGGTCCCATGACAGGTTTGTCGACGCCCTCGGGCAGATTCTCGGCGGCAGCGTCGAGGCGCTCGGCCACGATCTGGCGGGCGGTATAGACGTCTGTGCCCCAGTCAAACTCCACCCATACGACCGAGAATCCGGCTGTCGAGCTTGAGCGTACGCGCCGCACGCCTGTGGAGCCGTTGACGGCGGTCTCTATCGGGTAGCTCACCACCTGCTCCACCTCTTCGGCGGCGAGGCCCGAGGCCTCGGTCATGACGACAACAGTCGGGGCGTTGAGATCGGGGAAAATGTCGACTTCCATCTTCAGCAGCGTGGCAGTGCCCGCAATGAGGATGAGAGCCGTGATGATGAGCACCGCCAGACGGTTGCCCAGAGACGTGTGTATGATTCTGTTCAGCATCGCGTCGCGGATTAATGGTTATGGGAATGACCTTCGGGGGCTACGGCCGATGTCTCGGCAAGGCGCACGGCGCTGACACCAGTGGCTGCGATGACCATCCCAGGCTCGAGCCCGGAGAGAATCTCGGCACGACGGCCGTCGGTGCCGCCGACGCTGACGGCATGCTTCTCGTAGTGCTCGCCGTCGAGACACTGATAGACAAAGAACTGACCCTGCTGCTCGGAGAGGGCGCTGACGGGCACGGTGATGACGTCCTGGCGCGGAGCACCGATGAGGTATGCCGTGAAAGCACTGCCGGGTGCCGCACCGGCGCCCTGCGAAGCGAAGTAGACGGGGATGTATGCTCCCGAGGTGCTGCTGTCGGCTGCGGGGGCCGTGCTCAGGCGGTGGCCTCCGGCGTCAACGACGCTGAAGTTCTCGCGGCCGGGGAAGTCGGCCACCATGTCGACAAACGAAGAGGCTCTGTCGAAGTATCGCTGGGGCAGGTCGGCACGGAGCACCGAACCCTCGCCGCGGCTTATCGTGGCGATGACTTCGCCGACACCTACATACTGACCCTCGCGGGCTACTAAGGACGTGAGCGTGCCTGCCACGGGGGCGGTAGCGCGGCCGGTCGACGCGGCGGGGCTGTACTCCGCCTCGGCGCGGTCGAATGCCGCACGGGCGGCATTCAGCTCGGCCTGCGTGGCGAGCTTGTCGACGAAGAGAGCCTCGACACGGCTCAGCTCGCGGCGTGCGCTCTCGAGGGCTGTGCGGGCTGCGGCATTGGCGTCACCGCCGCTTATACCGCGGGCGCTGACCGTAGCCACGGCCGCACCCTTTGCGAAGCGGCGTCCCGGCTCCGCACCTGCGGCATAGTGCACTGTGCCTGCCGTGGGCGACGACACGACGGCAATGTCGGACGAGCCGCTGACGACGCGTCCCGAGACCTTGACGACGTCGTGGAAGGCGCCTGCCCGGACGGTGTCGAATGTCACGCCGAAACGCTCGGCGACATGGTCGTGGAGCACAATCTCGCCGGGAGTGTGCTTGTGCTCGGCCTCCTCTTCGGCCTCTTCATGCGAGTGTCCGGGGGCTTCGGCTTCGTGATTGTGACCTTCGTGACTGTGGTCGTGGCCATGCTCGTGGCTGTGGCTGTGGCAGCCCGTAAGCATCAGAGACGCAGCTGCCAAAAGGATAGCGATATGATTTTTCATCTGGGTTCGTTTTTTTCAATGTGCAAAAATAGTCATATTTCGCTTACGGCGCTTTGCATAATTTCGGGAGAAAAATAGTAATTTTGCAATTAGTTATTGCA
>JAICZO010000079.1 GCA_029057255.1 Muribaculaceae bacterium
TTTCTTCACAAACAGATCGCGGTCTTCGGTAATCATGATGGCTTCAACCGAAGTGCCGAGCACCTTGACGCCGTATTTGTCGAGGGTGCCGTCGAGATAGAGCTGTGTGCCGCAGTTGAGAGCAGTCTGGCCGCCGAAAGCGAGCAGGATGCCGTCAGGGCGTTCCTTCTTGATAACTTCCTCTACGAACTGAGGGGTTATCGGGAGGAAATACACACGGTCAGCTACGCCTTCCGATGTCTGGATAGTGGCGATGTTGGGGTTGATGAGTACAGTCTCGATACCTTCTTCGCGCAGTGCTTTCAGCGCCTGAGATCCGGAATAGTCGAACTCACCGGCTTGACCTATCTTCAAGGCTCCCGAGCCGAGTAATAATACTTTTTTCATCTTCACTTAATAAATCTGTTCAATGTGTGTAATAAATGAAACCGATTGGAGAGGCGCTGCAAAGTTACGAAATTAACTTCGCTTGACTCTCTCCTGTATATGTAAAATATGATGTCTTGCATCAGTTTTTGTCGTTTTGGGGTGATGCTGCGGCTCCCTTGCAGTGGCAGGCGTTGATGTGGTCGTCGATGTAGCCTGTGGCCTGCAGGAAGGCGTAGCAGATGGTTGTGCCGAAGAATTTGAATCCGCGGCGTTTCATATCGAGGCTTATAGAATCAGAAATGCCCGACGATACAGCACAAAAGCTGATGTCGGGCAAGTCGTTTACTATTCTGTTGCCATTGGGGAGGAATGATGATATGTAGCGGTGAAAAGAGCCATATTGGTCGACAATGTCACCGAAGTGGCGGGCGTTGACGATGGCGGCGTGAATCTTGAGGCGGTTCTTGACGATGCCGTCAAAGTGACGAAGTCTTTCTTCATCCGCCTCGGTCATCTTTGCCACGGCTCTGAAGTCAAAATCAAGAAAGGCCTGTCTGTACCCCTCTCGTTTGCGTAGGATGGTAATCCATGCCAGACCTGCCTGAGCGCTTTCGAGAGTGAGGAACTCGAACAGAGTACGGTCGTCGGTGACGGGCCGTCCCCATTCCTGGTCGTGATACCTCACGTACAGAGGATCGCTGCCGCACCACGGGCAGCGGATTTGATTCTCTTGTTTCATTCCGGCTGCAAAGTTACAAAAAAATTCCGTGTCAGAGCCCACTTTTGCTGTCTTTTATTTAATTTTTTTTTGAACACTGTTTTCTTCTTCGCTGACTTTGAGGCGGTTCTGTGCCGAAAACGATTCTGCTGCCGCCGCCGGCCGAACTCTTGTGCGGGCTTCGGTCGTTATATGTTATATATAGAAAACAGAAACGTTTCGGCTATGACAGAAAAAAAGAATACGACGGGCCTCGTCGACAGTCAGGTCCTCGACAGCCGTGCAAGGCATGGCGCGAACATTCTCACTCCGCCTCCGGGAGTCCCGGCGTGGAGGAAATTCCTGGAGAAATTCCGCGATCCGCTCATCATCATACTGCTTGTGGCGGGGGCGCTCTCGATGCTCATCGCCTGCTATGATTACTTCGGGCTCGGCCACGGAGCGGACTCCTTCATCGAGCCTGCCGGCATTTTCGTTGCCATAATCCTGGCCTCGGGGCTGGCGTTCTACTTCGAGAACAAGGCCGACAAGGAGTTCGGGCTTCTCAATCAGGTCAACGACGACGAGCCGGTGCAGGTCATCCGCAACGGATTCATGACCGAAGTGCCGAAGAAGGATGTTGTCGTGGGGGATATCGTCGTCCTGAACACGGGCAACGACATCCCCGCCGACGGTGTGCTGCTCGAAGCCGTCACGCTCAGCGTCGACGAGTCTACGCTCACCGGGGAGCCTTCGTGCCCGAAGACTACCGACCCGGCTCTCTTCGACAAGGATGCGACATTCCCCTCCGACAGGGTATTGCGGGGCACGAGGGTCATCGAGGGGCACGGCGTGATGGAGGTGACTGCCGTCGGCGACGCCACCGAGAACGGCAAGGTGTTCACGGCCGCGCAGATCGACAATTCGGTCAGGACGCCGCTCAACGAGCAGCTCGACGGCCTCGGCAAGCTCATATCGAAAATCAGCTACGTGCTGGCCGCGGTCATTGTGCTTGGCCGTGTCGAGCTGTACTTCATGTCGGGCAACAGCTTCGAGTGGCTGTCGTTTGTGTCGTATATGCTGCAGTCGTTTATGGTCGCCGTGACGCTTGTGGTGGTATCCGTGCCCGAGGGTCTGCCTATGGCCGTGACGCTGTCGCTGGCCTACTCGATGCGCCGCATGCTCAAGTCCAGCAATCTGGTGCGCCGCATGCACGCATGCGAGACGATGGGCGCAACCACGGTAATATGCACCGACAAGACCGGAACTCTCACCGAGAATCAGATGAGAGTCTACCGCACAGACTTCTATCTGCCCGAGGCTGACAGCAAATACATCTATCAGGGCATGGCCGTGAACTCCACCGCCGAGATAGACCGCTCTGCCGACCGCCCCGCAGTCCTTGGCAACCCTACCGAGGGAGCGCTGCTGCTGTGGCTCGACAGCGAGGGCGTTGACTATCGCAAGCTGCGCGAGGAGTCGACGCCTCTTGAGGAGCTGCCGTTCTCGACCGAGCGCAAGTATATGGCCACGGTGGTCAGAACCGCCGGCGGCGAAGACATTCTGTATGTCAAAGGGGCGCCGGAGATAGTATTCGGCTTGTGCCGCAACTATCCAGCGGGCGTCACTAAAGAAGGTATCGACAGCCTACTGCTCGGCTATCAGGCGCAGGCCATGCGCACGCTCGGATTCGCCTATCAGATTCTCAGGCCCGGCGACAGGACGGTCGAGGGCAAGAAGGTAGTGGCCGACAACCTTACTTTCATAGGTATCGCTGCAATATCCGACCCCGTCAGGGCTACCGTGCCCGCGGCGGTGAAGGAGGTACTCGACGCCGGAATCGGTATCAAGATCGTGACAGGCGACACTCCCGGGACGGCGACCGAGATAGCGCGGCAGATCGGTCTGTGGGACGACGCCCGCGACTCGTCGAAGAATATCATAACGGGCGAGGAGTTCGCAGCGATCCCTGACTCGGAACTGCCATCGCGTGTCGGCGACTTCAAGGTCATAGCCCGCGCAAGGCCGATGGACAAGAAGCGGCTCGTCGAGGCGCTGCAGAGCAACAACGAAGTGGTGGCCGTCACCGGCGACGGCACCAACGACGCCCCGGCGCTCAAGGCGGCGCATGTAGGCCTGTCGATGGGCGACGGCACCTCGGTGGCGAAGGAGGCGAGCGACATCACCATCGTCGACAACTCCTTCACGTCGATAGGCCGTGCCGTCATGTGGGGGCGCTCGCTCTACCTCAACATACAGCGCTTCATCCTCTTCCAGATGACGGTCAATGCAGTGGCGTGTCTCATCGTGCTATGCGGCGCGTTCATGGGCATGCAGTCGCCGCTGACGGTGACGCAGATGCTGTGGGTCAACCTTATCATGGATACCTTCGCCGCCATGGCCCTTGCCTCGCTGCCTCCGTCGGAGTCGGTGATGCGCGACAGACCGCGCTCGCGCACGGCCTTCATCATCAACAGGGCCATGTACCGCGGCATCATCGGCACGGGGCTCGTCTTCACCGCCATCCTGCTGGCATTCTTCTATTATCTCGAGCATACCGACATAACATCGCTGACGCAGATCGGGCGTGTGCCTTTCGGCCTCAATACCGGGCTGACCGGCTACGAGCTGTCGCTCTTCTTCACCACCTTTGTCTTCCTCCAGTTCTGGAACATGTTCAATGCCCGCGCGTTTGCCACCGGACGGTCGGCGCTGCATCTCAGGGG
>JAICZO010000008.1 GCA_029057255.1 Muribaculaceae bacterium
TTGGCGGTTCTCATATATCAAATATTTTATCGGTAATTTCAGAATGCTTTAAGCCGAGAAAACCAGAGCTTGAGTATTGTCGATTTACTTCCCTCTGACAGTTTCGAGTATTGCCTTGGGGATGTCGATGTTGTTGTTGAAGCCTTTGAAGCGCTCTGCTCCGACGCCTACTGCGAATACGGGTACGGGATTGCCCGAGTGGCTCGTAGTGGTGAAGGCGAGTCCGGCGGCGTCGTTGAAGAGGCGGAATACTTCGACGGCGAACTCGTTGAACGACGCGTAGAGGGTCTTCTGATCGGCGCTGTTGCGCATCTCGAAGGTCTTGTCGAAGAGAGCCTTGAGCTTCGCTTCCTGCTCGTCGGAGAGCTTGATGTGGGTGAAGAATCCGAGCTTGTCGGCCAGGTAGTCGTGCATGTCGCTCCACTTATATACCATGCGGCTGCGAAGTATGCTCTTGCAGTAGTCGCTGAACTCCTCTTTGGATACTTTCTGATAGTCGATGTTGGCAAGGCCTCCGCCGGGAGTCTTCTGTTTTACTATCGCCATGCCTCCGGTGTCGTGGTCGGCCGTGACAACGATGAGGGTCTCGTCGGGGTGCTGGCGGTAGAAGTCGAAGGCTACTTCGAGGGCGCTGTTGAAGTTGAGTATCTCTTTGATTGCCGCGCCGCCGTCGTTGGCATGGAGTGCGTGGTCGATGTTGCCGCCCTCTACCATCATGAAGAACTTTTCGGGCGAGTTCTTCTCGAGGTGGCCAAGGCAGGTCGAGGCTATCAGGGGGAGGTTGAGGACGCCGGGAATGGAGTCGATAGTGTATCCGATGTTCCACTCTTTCGAGCCTTTGGGGTTGACCAGGAGCACGCGCTCCGAGTCGATGGTGCCGATACCGTCGGGACCGTATACAACCTGCATGCCTTCGGAGCGGAAGATTTCGGCCAGGTCGGTGTCCTTGTCGTTTTTGCGGTATCCGCGTATGCCTGCACCGGCGAAGAAGTCATAGCCGCTGTGCGCCATATGTGTGCCTATCTCGTAGAACATGTTGCGGTCGGGCACATGGGCGTAGAATGCGGCAGGAGTGGCGTCGTCGGGCGCTACCGATGTTGTCACGCCGATGCCGTATCCCATCTTCTGCAGCTCGCCGGCGATAGAGAACACTTCGGTGGAGTCGGGGAGCATGCCGAGCATGTAGGTGCGGGTCTTGTTGCCGGTCGAGAGGGCTGTGCCTGCGGCGGCCGAGTCGGTGATAATCGACGATGCCGAGTAGGTCATGCTCCAGCCCACGACAGGCATCTGCATCATCGGCAGGGGTGTTGCGTTGCCGAGTACGGTGCGGTTGTATGTCTCGGCTGCGGTGACGGGGCCCATGCCCATACCGTCGCCGATGTAGTAGAAGATGTATTTAGGCGACTGTGCCGATGCCGTTGCGGCGGCAAGCAGCAGAGCGGCTGCGCTTATGAATGTTTTCATGAATGGTTTATTAGTTTTTTCGGTTATTTCAAGGCGAGTATTTTTTCGATAATATGCCTGTCGTTGCACAGGCGGGGAATCTTGCGCTGACCGCCGAGCTTACCTGTCGACGCGAGCCATCTGTCGAAGAGTCCCTGCGGCGCTTCTGTCAGCTCGAGGCGAGCCAGGAATATGTTTCCGGCGCGTTTGGCCTGGTAGTCGGAGTTGACGGCCTGCAGCTCGCTGTCGAGGATGTCGGCGAAGGCTTCGTTGCCGCATGCGGGCGGAGTCGTCCACTCGATGAGCCACTGGTGGTGCCCCTTGGTGCCGCACGATGCGTAGACCGGGGCTGCGGTGTAATCGGCTGCTGCCGCGCCGGTCCGGCGGCATGCACGGGCGAGCGCCTCGTCGGCGTTCCATACCATGACTTCCTCGCCGAAAGCGTTGATGAAGCTGTTGGTGCGCCCTGCGATGCTTATACGCAGCGGCTCGACGCTCTCGATGCGCACGGTGTCGCCGATGATGTAGCGCCACAGGCCGTTGCACGACGATATGATCATGGCGTAGGTGCGCCCCGGCTCCACTTCCCATGCGGGGACGGCCCTGGCGTGCGGGTCGCCAATGTCCTCGGGACGCACGAACTCGAAGAAGACTCCTGCGTCGGTGATAAGCCTCATAGAGCCGCCCTCGCGGGTATCCTGCGCGGCGAAGAAACCCTCCGATGCGTTGTAGTTCTCGCAGTAGCGCATCCTGGCGGGGTCGGTGATGGCGCGGTACTGGTCGCGGTAGGGGCCGAAGGCGATGCCGCCGTGGAAGAATACTTCGAGATTGGGCCACACGTCGTGTATGGTTGTCGCCCCTGCCTCCTCGATGACTGTCCGCAGCACGGTCATGAACCACGACGGCACGCCCGATATGTTGGTGATGTCGCAGTGCATCGCGGCCTTTGCGAGGGCGGGGAGTTTCTTGTTCCAGTCCGGCATGAGCGCTATGTCCTTGCCGGGCACCCTGAAGAAGTTGACCAGAGGGTTGATGCGGTCGATAAGTGTTGCCGAGAGGTCGCCCACGCAGATGTCGGGAGCAGTGATATTCAGCTCGTTGGCGAAGCTGCCGCCGAGGATGAGAGCTTTCCCGGCGAAGAGTCGGCTGTCGGGGTAGAGCGACAGGTACTGCGCTACGGATACGGCGGCGCCGTCGTAGTGGTTGTGCCTGAGGCCGTCGTCGGTGACGGGGATGTATTTGCTCTTGCCTCCGGATGTGCCCGATGACTGAGCGAAGCGGCGGCAGTGTCCCGGCCACAGTATGTCGGCCTCGCCCGCCACCATACGCATGACGTCGGGGCGGATGTCCTCATACTCTGACAGCGGCAGTGCCGAGGCGAACTGCCGGTAGCTGCCTATCGCGCCGAAGCCGTATCGCCGGCCCACGAGCGTGTGTCGTGCCCGCCTCAGTAGCTGTCTGAGGATGCGCATCTGAGCTTTCTCAGTGGCCGCGGGGTCGGCTATGCGCGCTGTCTTTGCGGCGCGCATGGCGAAGAAAGGACGTGCTATCGGAGTGAAGTTCAACATTCGAGTGTGCTGTCTAAATCGGCGAGAACTTTCGATAGTTCTTCTTCGGTGAGCGTGAGACGGCGTCGGCACTCGGCCAGCAGCGTGGCTGCACGGCGTGTGCGCTCGGTCAGGGTGTCGATGTCGCAGCTGTCGGAGCGCAGAGACGCAAGTATGCTCTCCAGCTCGGCCAGAGCCTGCGAGTATGTGAGTTCTGATTCCTTATTTGCCATTTCGTACAGTAGATTTTACGTCTTTGCCGTGTGCAAAGATAGTGATTATTTCGGCACCGTCGGGCAGCAGCGCCGGGTCGGCGACGGCACGGCCTTCGTAACGGGTTATGGTGTAGCCTCTGCGCAGTGTGGCCTCGGGGCTCAGAGTGTCGAGAATCTCGCCGAGGGCGTCGAGGCGGTCGGCGCGGCGTGTGATGATGGCGTTCACGGCGGCGCGCAGCTGTGCCGGGGTGTCGGCGCCGAGGCGCATGCGGTTGCGCTCGACCACGCTTCGGGCCAGTGCGGGCAGGTTGCCGCTGTAGTATGCGAGCTGACGGTGCTGCCCGGCCATGATGTCGGACGCGGCGCGGAGTATGTTCCTGCCTGTCGATGTGACGGCTGCCAGAGCGTCGGCCATGTGTCCGATGAGCGCTTCGGCAGCGGCTGTCGGGGTCTTGACGCGCGTGTTGGCCACGTAGTCGAGGACAGTGACGTCGCGCTCGTGTCCGATGCCGACGATGACCGGCAGAGGGAACTGCGCCACGTTGTATGCCAGCTCGTAGTCGTCGAAGGAGGCGAGGTCGCTGACGGCGCCGCCGCCGCGTATTATCACCGCGCAGTCGAAGTCGTCGATGCGCTCCATGATGCGCTCGAGGGCCGAGATGATGCTCTCTGACGTGCGCTCGCCCTGCATGACGGCCTCGAACAGTTCGGTGCTGAAGCGCAGCCTCAGCGGGTTGAGATAGAGATGCTTGAGGAAGTCGCCGTAGCCTGCCGCGCCTCGGGCCGAGATTACGGCCACGCGGCATGGCGTCGGCGCCCAGGGCAGCGACGCGTTGAGGTCGTAGACGCCGTCGGCCTGTAGCTGGGCGATAATCTCGTTGCGCCGTCGGATAAGGTCGCCGACGGTATACTCCGGGTCTATATTGTTGATGACGAGAGTGAAGCCGTAGACGGCGTGGAAGTTGACCGTCACCTGAGCCATAATCTTCATATCGGAGCGCAGGCGCGAGCCTGTGGCGGCGTAGAAGGCAGCCCCGAGGCGGGCGAAGGCCGACGCCCATATGACGGCACGGCTCTTGGCCAGAGGAGCGCCGCTGTCGGGGTCCTTCTGTATCAGCTCCATGTAGCAGTGGCCTCCCGAGGTGCGGACGTCGGAGGTCTCGGCCACGACCCATACGTTGCTCAGCCCCGGTGTCGAGGCGAGCGAGCGGGTTATGCGGCCGTTCAGCTCGGCCAGTGATATGGCATTTCGGCCGTCAGTCATCTCTCGGTGTTAAGGCTTGCTTCGACAAAACGTTTGCCGTTGTACCGCATGTCGACAGTGCCGCGCATCAGCTCGAGAATCTCGGGGCGGTCCGACTCGGCATAGTATGCCACGGTGCTGTTCCTGAAGGTGAAAAGCCCAGTGGCGGGGTTGTAGTCGGCGCGCACGAAGCACATCGGCGGCATCGGCATGGCTGCGGCCTCGGCGCGGCGTGCCGGCTCGATGAAGGCTTTGGCATCGGGCATGGCGGGCTGGCGGCGCAGCGGTTTCCATGCTGTGTCGTAGAGGGTTATGCGGCTGTCGGGCACGGGAGTGTGCACGGTCTCGATGACGGCGATGATGGTGTCGGACTTGGACGGTATGACGGCAATCTGCATGGCGGCGTCGCGCGACAGCTGCACTTCGATGCGGCAGTCGTCGGACGATGTAATCCTCGACTGACCGTTGAAGAGATTCTTGGACGGCGTCTGGAACCCGTTGGCATGATAGTCGATCATGTCCAGGCGGGTGTTGCGGTCCAGCAGCGGCAGCAGTGCCGCCGGGGCGTCGAGGAAGAAGTCGGCGGCCGTCCGCGCTGCTGCCGTCAGGGGCAGTAGCGCGGCGAGTATCGCGATGGCCGCAGCTGTCAGTTTAAGGTTGAATGTCATATGACTCCTATATAATAGAGTGATGATGATACTTATGCCTCGTATGGCCGTCGCTGCCGGGTGTCAGCGGTTGCCTTTGCCTTTGGCTTTGTCTTTGGTCTTCTTTGTCTTGCGTCCTGAGGCGGCAGCGTAGTCGCGCTCGGGGTCGGCAATCTCGCTGAAGAGACGCTTGCCGAAGAAGTCGAGGCCTTTGAGCGCCGACACAACCCTGTGTGCGTCGGCCTTGCGGACATCGAAGAGGGAGTATCCGGGCAGCAGGTCGATGCGTCCGACGTCCACTCTCTGACCGTGGATGTTCTTGTTGAGAATCTCGATAAGGTTGCCGGCATAGAATCCGTCGGACTTGCCTGCGTTGACGTATATGCGGGCCATGCCGCGGTCGGCGGTACGGCGGTCTTTCTCCTTGTCGGTGCGGGGTTTGGCGCCTTTCTCGGGGCGCTCTTTCTTGGCGGGCTTCTCGTCGATAAAGTCGATGGCGGGAGCGTCCTTGTAGTAGTCGAGCAGTCGGTTGAACTCGAGCGACAGCACCCTCTTGAGGAGGTCTTCGGTCGAGAGCCACGACAGTTTCTTGATGACGCCGGGGAGGTATGTGGCTATTTCTTCCTCGTTTACTTCGACACGCTCGAGCTTGTCGGCGAGGT
>JAICZO010000080.1 GCA_029057255.1 Muribaculaceae bacterium
TGGTGGGCACATTGATCCAGGTACCGACGGAGGTATCGTCGGTCTTGACGACAGCACCATCTATGACATGGCTGTTGAGATTCTTCAGAGCCAGGAGGCTGAATAAAGTCATACTCAGTAACAGAACCCTCAAAGGACGCAGCCCCCGTGCCGCGTCCTTTTTAAATACCACACCGCACGATGTCACGCCTCATAACCGTAGCAATTCATACATACGAGAAAGCGCTCGCACTGCGCGCAATGCTCGAAAACGAGAATATCAAGGTCACACTGAACAATGTCAACCTTGAGGCACCCGGCCTTGCCTCGGGCGTACGAGTGCGCATACCCGAGGAAGATCTGCCTCTCGCACTGAGGATTATCGAGAACCGCGAGCTCTTCGCCTCGGCGGCTCCGGCATCGGCGTCACACAACATACTGGTGCCGGTCGACCTCAGCCCCAACTCGTTCAAGGCGGCATGTGTGGCATGCTCGATAGCGGCCCGCCGCAACGCATCCATCACCCTGCTCTACAGCTATATCGACCCCTACATCGCCGGCAACATCCAGTTCACCGACTCACTGACATACGAAATCGGAGAGAGCGGCGCCCGGAAACAGATCGAGGACAGCGCCGGCAAGCTCCTCGAGAGCTTCTCGCAGCGCCTGCGCGACGCGATGATAAACGGCGACGTGCCGACAGTGGAACTGAGCCACACCGTTGTCGAGGGCGTGCCCGAAGACGCTATCGTCGAATACGGCAAGGTCAACACCCCGAGGCTGATAGTCATGGGCACACGCGCATCCGACCGCAAGGAGAGCGACATGATAGGCAGCGTCACGGCCGAGGTGCTCGACGAAGGCCGCTTCACAGTCCTGACAGTCCCCGAGCCTGTCGAGACAGCGACGTCGCTGTCGCCCAGGAACATACTGTTTTTCAGCAATCTCAACCAGGACGACATCCTCGCCATCGACACCCTCTACCGAATATTCGGCGACAAGACCGCCTCGGTGACCATCGTGCACATACCGCAGAAACGCCGCTTCAGCGACAGCTCCGCCGACAAGGCGCTGCGACGGCTCAGCGAGTTCTGCCGCAACAACTTCAGCCACTACCATTTCGTGACCGTGCCGGTGTCGCAGGCCGACGGCGTCAAAGAATTCGCAGAGCTTGACGAGGCCAACCACTTCGACCTGATAGTAGTGCCCAACCGCAAGCGAAACGCCTTCTCACGCCTTTTCAAGCCCGGTCTTGCACATAAGATACTATTCCATACCGACATACCGATGCTTATCATACCTGTGTGACCGGCATCGAGTTATTGCGTATATCAAACTTTTTCGGTATTTTTGTGGTCAGAAATAGAAATAACCAACTAATACCGCAAAATGATCAAACATACAGTATGGGCGTCAGCTCTGTGCATAACTGCCGGAGCCGCCTTAGTTTTTGCGACACCCGCCGACCGACCGACGCCTGCGCATAAGGCGTCCGTACAGACCAAAGCGGGTGAGTTCGCATCTCCCGTCGTAAACGGTTCGTTCGAGGCCGACGACGTGGCATCGCTTGATATTGTCACAGCCGACGGCTCGACACGCGGCTGGAAGGTGACCGCGCCGCAGGGCTGGTCGCTCACCGGCAGCCACGAGAAATCGTATATCATCGACGCCGACTGCTACGGCGACAACAACTTCGGCCGGTTCACCACGATAGCCGACGGCAGCCACGCCCTCTATCTGCGCATGGGCTGGTCCACAGGCTCGTCGACACTGAGCCAGACCGTGAAGCTCCCCGCCGGCAAATACGAGCTGTCGGCGATGGTGCGCACGGCCTATGCCAACAGCGCATCCTCGTCGTTCGCGCTCTCGGCGGCAGGCAGCCGCGTGACAGAAGCCTTCGACCAAGGCTCGGCCAACGTCTTCACGACATCCAAGTGGAAAGAAGTGAAGGTGGCATTCACCAATGAAGCCGAGGGCGACGTCACCCTCTCGCTCGACGTAGAGTGGAAGTCGGGCGGCAGCTGCATCATGGTCGACAACATCCGCCTCCGCGAGAATGAAGGCGCCGGCGAACCCGTCGAGGACCCCACCGAAACTGACGTGACAAGCCCCACCGAAGGCGTCATCACACACGACTTCGTGGCCGAGGCCGCCATGCAGGCCGACCTCATGCAGATGCTCGCCGACTTCACGGTATACATGAAGAACAACTTCCAGGACTGCGCCGCGCCCAACAGCGTCGGCGAAGAGTGCGGCGCCTTCAAGGCTGAAGGCAGCCACACGATGGCCAACAACGAGCAGGGCGTGCGCCCCAACGCCGACATGTCGATGATATGCGCCTTCCTGGTCAGGTACGGCAAAGACAAGGCCACCCTCCCCGCCGGCATCACATGGGCCGACATCGAGAACATGGCACGCAAGTCGCTCGTCTTCTCGTACTCCACACACAAGGCCAACAAGCTCAAGACATGCAGCGGCAACAACTACTGGGGCTCGGTATCGAAATCCGACCACGTGTGGGAGTCGTCGCTCTGGGCCATGTCGGTGGCATACTCCGCCTTCTTCCAGTGGGACAGCCTCTCGCAGCAGCAGAAAGACTACATCAAGGCCCTCCTCGTAGCCGAGTGCAACTACGAGCTCGAGCGCGGCATACCCACCGGCTATAACGGTGACACCAAGGCCGAGGAGAACGGATGGGAAGCCGACGTCCTGGCCGCCACTATCGGTCTCTTCCCCGACCATGAACTCGCTCCCAAGTGGTTTGCCCGCCTGCGCGAATTCGCCATCAACAGCTACTCGCACGCCGACGACGCCAGCGACGACACCGTCATCGACCCTGACTACGACGACGTGACCGTAGCGCAGCTCTTCAAGGGCAAGAACCTCTACGACGACTATACTCTCCAGAACCACAACCTCTTCCACACAAGCTACCAGAACGTCGTCATGCAGGAGCTTGGCGAGGCAGCCCTCGCCCTCAAGCTCTTCCAGCAGAGCCTCCACGGCAAAGAGCAGTGGAAGACCAACGCCCTGATGCACAACAACGAGGAGGTGATGAACGAAGTGCTCAACTGGCTCGCGCTCGCCGACGGTGAGCTGGCCATGCCCAACGGCAACGACTGGAGCCTCTTCCTCTTCGACCAGATTACGTCCTACTCCACCATGGCCTGCTTCCTCGCCGACCCCAACGCCCTCATGCTCGAGAACATGGCCTACAAGTATATCAAGGCACGCCAGCAGACCACTTCCGACGGCTCGTGGCTGCTCAACGCCGACGTCGGCCCCCGCCGCATGGGCGTCGAGGCTCACCGCGTGATGATGACATGGCTCATGCACAACACCTTGTCGACAGCCTCGCTCACACCCACCACATGGGCCGACTTCAACAAGGCATACTCTGAGGCCCGCATCCTCCCCGCACAGAACATCGTGCGCGCGTCGACACCCGAGCGCTTCACCTGCTTCTCGTGGAGCACTGGCCTGAAGAGCTACACAGGCTACTTCGCGCCCAACACCCCCGACAACAACAAAATCATCGTGCCCTTCCGCGCCAACAACACCGGCAACCTCATCGGATGGTACGAAGTGAACGGCAAGTCCAACAACGCCACACCCGTCGTGAGCGGCATCTACAGCCTCGACGGCGACGCTTACACCATGAACGGCGAGCTCAACACCAACGACGCCGCACTCAACCACCGCTTCGCCCTCTACTCCACCCCGGGCAACGCTTTCATATACATCGACTATGTGCGCGCCAACGCCGACGTGACAATCAAACGCGAACTCGGCGGCATGCTCGCCATCAGCACCGACCCCTTCATGAAGGAGAAGCGCACTATATACTACGGCGACGGCACGCACCGCCAGCCCGACGGCAAGGC
>JAICZO010000081.1 GCA_029057255.1 Muribaculaceae bacterium
GACGAAGACCTGGTTGCAGTATAGCTGGATGCGGTTGCGGTGGATGTCGAAGTTGTTCTTTATCTTGGGGAAGAAGAGGATGCCGGTGAGGGTGAAGGGGAAGTCGACGTTGAGGTGAATCCAGAACAGCGGCTCCTCCTCGCCGGGATACAGCTCCTGGTAGAACTTGAGATAATCCTCGTCGGTCAGCTCGGTCGGCTTCTTCATCCAGCTCGGCTCGGTGGAGTTGACAACAAGGTCGCGGTCGGTGTCGGTCCAGTTGCCGTCCTTCCACTCGCGCTCCTTGCCCGAGATGACAGGCAGGGGCAGGAAGCGGCAGTACTTGCGCAGCAGCATGTCGACGCGCTGCTGGTCGAGGAACTCGGCGCTGTCCTTATCTATATAAAGTATGATGTCGGTGCCGCGGTCAGTACGGTCGCCCTTGCCCATCGAGTACTCGGGCGAGCCGTCGCACTCCCAGCGCACAGGCTCGGCGCCCTCTTTGTAGCTGAGGGTGTTGATGACGACTTTCTCGGCCACCATGAAAGCCGAGTAGAAGCCGAGGCCGAAATGGCCGATGATCGAGGCGGCGTTGTCCTTGTACTTGTTGAGGAAGTCCTCGGCGCCGGAGAACGCTATCTGATTGATGTACTTGTCGACATCGTCGGCTGTCATGCCTATGCCACGGTCGCTGACAGTGAGCGTGCCGGCCTCCTTGTCGATGGTGACGCGCACGTCAAGCTCGCCTACTTCGCCCTTGAAATCGCCGAACGAAGCCAGCGTGCGCAGCTTCTGGCTGGCATCGATGGCGTTCGATACCAACTCGCGGAGGAATATCTCGTGGTCACTGTAGAGGAATTTCTTGATAACGGGGAATATGTTTTCGGTCGTAACCCCGATAGTACCTTTTTGCATAGCTTTATATGGTGTTTTTGTTGTTTCTTTTCTAATAACAAGAATAACAAAGAATGTGCCATCCTCTCCGCATGTCATTTTGTCACTTTTCAGTTTTTTTAGCGGCCCGTACAGACACAACGACGGCTGCGGAGCACTCCGCAGCCGTCGTCATCAATGCGTGTCCGGCAATCAGTCGATGATGTCGAAGCCGGTATATTTGCGCAGACACTCGGGCACTACGATGCCTTCGGGAGTCTGGTTGTTCTCGAGCAGAGCCGCCATGATGCGGGGCAGCGCGAGAGCCGAGCCGTTGAGAGTGTGGCACAGGTGTGTCTTCTTGTCGTCGCCACGGAAGCGGCACTTGAGGCGGTTGGCCTGATAGGTCTCGAAGTTGGATACCGACGACACCTCGAGCCAGCGGCCCTGGGCTGCCGAGTAAACCTCGAAGTCGAAAGTGATGGCCGAAGTGAAGCTCATGTCACCGCCGCACAGACGGAGGATGTGCCAGGGCAGACCGAGCTTCTCGAGCAGACCCTGCACATGAGCCTTCATCTCCTCGAGAGCGGCATAGCTGTTCTCGGGCTTCTCGATGCGGACAATCTCCACCTTGTCGAACTGGTGCAGACGGTTGAGGCCGCGCACATCCTTGCCGTAGCTGCCGGCCTCGCGGCGGAAGCATGCCGAGTAGGCGCAGTTCTTGATCGGGAGACGGTCGGCAGGGATGATGACGTCGCGGTAAAGATTGGTCACAGGCACCTCGGCTGTCGGGATGAGATAGAGATTGTCGAGCTGGCAGAGATACATCTGGCCCTCCTTGTCGGGGAGCTGGCCTGTGCCGTAGCCCGATGCCTCGTTGACAACGTAGGGGGGCTGCACTTCAAGGTAGCCGGCCTCCGACGCCTGGTCGAGGAAGAACTGGATGAGAGCACGCTGCAGCTTGGCACCCTTGCCGAGATAGACAGGGAAACCGGCGCCGGTGATCTTCACACCCAGATCGAAGTCGATAAGATTATATTTCTTGGCAAGATCCCAGTGGGGAAGCGCGTCAGCGCCCAGCTCGGGCATCTTGCCGCCTGTAAGCTCGACTACATTGTCGGCAGCCGAAGTACCCTCGGGGACAGCCGCACAAGGCGTATTGGGGATATTGAGGAGTTCGTCGCGGATTTCAGTCTCGGTGCGGGCGAGCTCGTCGGCGAGCGCCTTCTGCTCCTCCTTGAGGACTGCAACCTGAGCCTTGGCCTTCTCGGCCTCTTCCTTGCGGCCCTCCTTCATGGCCTTGCCTATCGAAGCAGCCATGCGGTTGAGCTCGGCGGCGGCATTGTCGCTCTTGAGCTGCAGGCCGCGACGGAGATCGTCCAGAGCCAGGACACGTGCAATAGGCTTCTCGGCTTTGAAGCCCTTTACGGCCAGGCGAGCCACTATGGCTTCGGGATCGGCCTTTATCTGTTGTATCGTTAACATCTTATTATTTCAGATTATTTGATTACTTGGAAAGCAGTTCGCGCACCTTTGCCGATATCGCACGGCCGTCGGCACGACCTGCCAGACGCTTTGTAGCCACGCCCATGACCTTGCCCATCTCGGCGTGAGACGACGCACCGGTCTCGGCAATGATTTTAGTCAGCTCGGCCGTCAGCTCCTCGTCGCTGAGAGCCTTGGGCAGATACGCCTCGATGACCTCGCACTCCGCAATCTCGGTAGCCGCCAGCTCGGGGCGGTTCTGCTCGGTATAGATGCGGGCGCTTTCGCGGCGCTGCTTTGCCATTTTTACAAGTATCTTGGTGGCAGCCTCGTCAGAGAGCTCACCGTTTGCACCGGGAGCAGTCTTGCCCTCGATAAATTCTTTTTTGATGCCGCGCAGAGCCTGCAGGCGCACCTTGTCCTTGGCGAGCATTGCAGCCTTTATGTCGGCGTCGATCTGTGAGTAAAGATCCATATTGAATGTGTGCTATGTTTCAGACCGCAAAAGTACAAAAATTTGTTGAGAGGCGTATGCTCCCGACTGGTAAATTTGGACACACATCAAATAAAAAAGAATAAAAAAGAAAAATAGGCGGCAAAAGGGGTACGTTGAAAAAAAAAGTGTATCTTTGCACACAAAACACACATTCTATCACAAACATACCGATTATGAATCGCAAATTATGCTATGTCCTCGGCCTGAGCGTTGCTTTAACCCTCTCGTCCTGTGGCAAAAAGCTCGGCCAGTTCAGCGCCGACAACTTTAGTGTGACTCCCGATCCGCTCGAAGTGGTCGGAGTTAATGTCCCCGCTCGTGTGAGCGCCAAGATTCCCGCTAAATTTTTCGTAAAGAACGCCGAAGTCACTGTTACTCCCACTCTCGTCTTCAACGGCAAGGAAGTGACTTCGCAGTCCTACTCCTTCCAGGGTGAGAAAGTACGCGGCAACAACCCCGTTATTTCTTATGAATACGGCGGCACACAGACAATCCCCGTGAACTTTGTCTACGAGCCCGAGATGGCAAAGAGCGAGCTCATGCTCGACTTCGTTGTCACACAGGGCAACAAGCAGTATGTCCTCCCCCGCGTGAAAGTTGCTGACGGCGTTATTGCTACCGCTGCTCTCGCCGACGCTGCTACTGTGACTCCCGCTCTCGCTGCCGACGCTTTCCAGCGCATCATCAACGAGAAGTATGCAGCCGACATCATGTTCCTT
>JAICZO010000082.1 GCA_029057255.1 Muribaculaceae bacterium
CTTCGAGAAGGGCTTCATCCGCGCCGAGGTTATCAAGTACGATGACTACGTGACTCTCGGTGGCGAGACTGCCGTGCGCGAAGCCGGCAAGATGGCCGTCGAGGGCAAGGAATACGTCGTGTGCGACGGCGACATCATGCACTTCCGTTTCAACGTCTGATCGGCCATGTACCTTAACGGAAACTCGTTCTTCAGCAACATCCCGCCTGTTGTCAAGAACCTGCTCATCATCAACATACTGATATGGGCCTTCATGGCATTCATCCCGGCAGCCGACCGCGTGCTCGACAAGTATCTGGCACTGTACTACTTCTCGTCGCCGGCCTTCAAGCCCTTCCAGCTGTTCACCTACATGTTCCTGCACGGAGGCTTCATGCACCTGTTCTTCAACATGTTCGCGCTGTTCATGTTCGGCCGCACCATAGAGATGACGATGGGCTCGTCGCGCTTCCTCTTCTACTATTTAACCTGCGGCATCTGCGCCGCTCTGGTGCAGATGGGCATCTTCGCCATATACATCGGCAATATCGAGGGCCTGCTGCCGGCCGACGTGTGCACAGAAGTCATCGACAAAGGCTGGGACCTGCTTCACCGGGGCTACAACTACTCCGACCCTGACTGCGCCCGCCTCAACGCCTTCGTCAACACACCGATGGTAGGCGCTTCGGGTGCCATCTACGGCGTGCTGCTCGCCTTCGGTTTCCTCTTCCCCAACCTTCCGGTCTACATCTTCTTCGTGCCAGTCCCCATCAAGGCCAAATGGCTGATTATCGGCTACTTCGTCCTTGAGCTCTTCTACGGCATATCAGGCAGCGCCGACGGCGTGGCCCACTTCGCGCACCTTGGCGGCATGATATTCGGCTTCCTGCTGCTGCTGTACTGGAAGAAAAAAGGAGTATTCTCCAACCACTGGTTCTTCTGATGGCAAAAAAGAAAGCGACCGACAGCGAGCCGCGCAAGACTCGCGGTGCCTTCGCCAACCTGGTGCGCTGCACCGTACTGCTGCTCGACATCATACTCGTGGCAGCGCTCATCGTCACAGCCTATGCAGGCAACATATCGCCGCTGCAGCACGGTGGCTACTGGGGCATCCTGCCTCTCGGTTTCCCCATCCTGCTGACAGCGTCGGTTCTTATCCTTGCCCTGCATCTGCTGTGGCTCAGAGCCGGAGCGGTCATACAGGCCATAGGCCTGCTCGTATGCGCCGGGCCGGCACTGGCTGTCTGCCCGCTGCATATCCTCGACCCCGAAGTGCCCGCCGGAGCCGAGACATTCACACTGATGTCCTACAACGCGCATCAGTTTGTGCCGCCGCACCGCAATACAGTCATCGACACTCTCCACAACGGCGCCCTCGAGTACATCCATGCCACCGACGCCGACATCGTATGCCTGCAGGAGGCTTCGAGCGTCTCGGCCATAATGCCCGGACGCCTCACCCCCTCGCAGGTGCGCTCGCTGCACAAGCGCTACCCCCATATCCTGTCCAACGGCGACGAGCTTGTCGTGCTGTCGAAGTATCCGTTAGAGTCGGTTCATCTCGACAGCAACAGCACATTCAAGGGCGGGTCGGCGAGCTGCTGCCGCGTCACACTCCCGTCAGGCCGCCGCTTCACTCTCTTCAACATCCACCTGCAGTCCATGATGCTGTCGGAGGAGGACAAAGAGTCGTATCTTGAGCTGACCAAAGGCGAGACCAACGAGCTCGGGCCGACAGCACGCATACTACGCAAAGTCAGCAACGCGGCCGTGCAGCGTGTCAGAGAGACACAGCAGCTGCTGCGCTACATCCGCCTCTACGGCGGCCCCGACGTAATCATCACCGGCGACTTCAACGACGTGCCCGGCTGCTACGCCATACGCACCCTCGCCGACACCGGCTTCAAAAGCGCCTACCCCGAAGTAGGCTTCGGCCCCATGGCAACTTTCAACGACAGCCGCCTATACTTCTGCCTCGACCACACGCTTTTCCGCGGCGCGTTGCGTCCGGTAAGCATGAAGCGCGGTAGCCTGCGCGCCTCCGACCATTTCCCCATCACAACCCGCTTCTACCTTTTGCCGCCCAACACCCCCGTCGAATAATAGACGTCGGTCGTACTATTAGCAGGCGTCACCATACGAGGCGCACCAATCTTCGTCGAATAATCGGCGGCCTGCGGACGTCACGTTGATACCCCATCACCGCATCCCCCGAGGAGGCGTCAGAATGCCGCCGATTATTAGCCCGTCACCGTTTAGAATTATATATAGAATCAGCGCCTGCAGATTGGTCTGCAGGCGCTGATTTGATGTTCTATGTGAAGTATTATTACTTAACTTCTTCGATAGTAACGGCGCGGTCGAGAGCGACACACTTTTCACCGAGGTCAGAGAGGTTACCGTCGTTTGTGGCAACTTCGAGGCGGTTAGCAGCAACACCGCTCTTCACGAGGAGCTTCTGAACGCCTTCAGCACGGTTCTTGCGGAGACGCTTGTTGATGTTGTCAGAACCGGTGTAGTTGTCAGCCCAGCCTGTGAGGACGTACTTCTTGTCGTTCTGGTTCATCACGTGAGCGATGGCCTTGACAACGCGCTGGTTTTCGCGGCTGAGGCGAGAAACGCCGATGGGATAGTAGATTGTAGCGAGGGGGCCGTTGTTTTCAACAACTGTCTCAACGGGACGAGCGAGGCAGTCTTTGAGCTGGCTTTCGAGGTCGGCGATGCGAGCGTCAGCAGCAGCGAGACGTGCGCGGAGTGCGTCGCAGTTTTCGGGCTCGGGGCATACGGGAACAACGGGAGCTGTCCAGTCGCGTTTCTTGAAGTTGTAAGTAACGCCGAGGTAAGCCTGGATCGAACCGTACTTCTTGTTCCAGCCTGCACCGCCTTCGTTCTGGAGGCCGTCCATACCGGTGAAGCGGAGGTCGAGCGAGAGGGCAACCTGCTTGCTTACGTTGAACGAGTTGATAAGACCGAAGCGGAGGTTCACGAGGTCGTTGTTAGCCTTCTTCCAGCCGTCTTTCTCGTTGCCTTTGTAGTGCTGAGTGAGTGTGAAGTAGCCACCTGCACCTGCGTATACAACAGCGTTGTAGACGCGGCCGGGACGATAGCCGCACCACCAGTTGGTGAGGTTGACCATTACGTCGAATACCGGACCGATTTCAGCGTATTTGGTCTTGTAGTAGTTACCTACTTTTTCGTTCTTGAGGACACCGACGAAGTTGGGGCCCTCAGCGAGACCCTTGAGGCCGAGGTAGTTCACACCGAAACGACCACCGAATACGGGCGAGAACCATTTACCGCCGTAGATTGATCCTGCGGGCATGAAACGGTCACCGATCGAACGGTGGATTGACTTGGAAGCCAGGTAGAAGCTTGCGCCTCCCTCGGCTGTGATGAACCAGTTATCTTTCATGCGGTTCAGAAGCACGCCCTGCGAGGGGTCGTTCACGTAGGTAATTTCCTGCGCGGGCTCCTGAGCTACAAGCGACTGCGCGCCCCTGAGGAGGCCGCCGGCAGCTGCGATAATAGAAGCTTTTTTCATAGAGTTTAGCTTGTTATTGGTTGATTGAATAT
>JAICZO010000083.1 GCA_029057255.1 Muribaculaceae bacterium
GCAAACTCCTTTATGATAGTCTAGATGATGCCGTCGAAGCGGTGTGTCCACTCTCGGTCGTCGGTTGAGCGCGAGCTTACCGAGATATAGAGATAGTAGTTGGAGTCGTTGACGATATATGCCTCGAACGACGACTGCGACAGCGCCTTGATGTCGGTAGGCTCGAAGCCGAGAGTGATGTTCAGCACATTGCCCGTCGCGGTCTCTACCACGGGCAGCTTGGTCTGCTCGGGGGCGGAGTGTGCGGGAGTCGTCTGCGGGGTGTACTTGCTTGCGGCGGGAGCGGCGGGCGCTGCCGTCTTGCGTGCAGGCTCGGCCGCGGGAGATGCCACCACGACACACTCGCGGAGCAGCACGGGAGTCTCGAATCCGTCTTCGTCGACATAGGCGATGCCGTCGACGATGCGTGTCACACGACCGCCGCCCACGGCATTGAGATAGCGGACCGTGTCGCCTGGTTTTACTGCCATATCAATAGAAGAAGTTATAGAAGATGAATGAGCCGACCGACACGAAGAGAAGCGAGTCGATGCGGTCGAGGATACCGCCGTGGCCGGGTATGAGTTTGCCCGAGTCCTTGATGTTGTTGGTGCGCTTCATGAGCGACTCGAAGAGGTCGCCCCATGTCGAGAGGACGCACACCATCACGCCGTAGGCTATCCATCCGGCCATGCCGAAGCTTATGCCCGGCAGCAGGTAGTGGCATGCTATGCCGGCGCCGACGCAGCAGGCGAGTCCGCCGAAGAACCCTTCCCAGGACTTCTTGGGCGACAGTCGCTCGAAGAGTCTCCTCTTGCCGATCAGCGAGCCGACGCAGAAAGCGCCGGTGTCGTTGAGCCATATCATGATGAATGTGGCCAGCACGAGCATGGCCGATTCATGTCCGCGGTCGCAGTAGAGGAGCGACAGCATGGCCAGCGGCAAGGCGATATACGCCACCGACATGACCGACCACGCAGCCGAGCGGAAGGCGTCGCCGCCCTTGTCGTAGAGCGCGAGCGTGAAGCGCAGCAGTGTGAACATCGCCACAAGCGCCACCGTACACACTATCATCCATGAGGGCATGTATGCCACGAGGCTGAAGCCTACAGTGGCGAGTGCCACGAGAGTATCGAGCACGCGTGCCGCTATTGCGGCAGTGCCACGGGGGCGGCCGCCGTCGAGTATGTTCTCGAATTCGATGACTGCCAGCACGGCGAAGAGTGACATAAGCATGGCAAACCATGTGTAGCCCAGGAATATGGCGCCTACGATGAGTGCGACGTAGACAGCTCCGCTGATACTGCGGACAAGTAACTTTTTCATGATAAGGTTTTATTTGAACTTGCCGTACGACAGCATGTCGAAGTACTCCCAGTAGAGTTTCTCCGATGCGGGGTGACGGCGGATTTTATCGCGCAGTGTCATAAGGCAGCGCGCCGACATTTTGATAGGCATGGGTGCGTCGTCGAGGATGGTCTCGATCATCGGACGCGCCTGCTCGTATACGGCTTCGGCTTCGTCGCCGCGGCCGAGCTTCATGAGGCTGACCATGAGAGCGAACAGATACGCAGAGCCTTTGAGCGGTATGCGTATTAGCATGTCGGTGAGTTTGTATTGGTCAGCC
>JAICZO010000084.1 GCA_029057255.1 Muribaculaceae bacterium
CGGCGAGCTTGTATTCAACCGCCGAAAGATGTTTGAATACCTGCCCAAAGACACCTATGACGCCCTCATAGATGCCATCGAGAACAAAAAGCCCATCTCCCGACAGGTGGCCGACAGCGTTGCCGACGGCATGAAGCAATGGGCCATCGACAATGGCGCACGTCACTACTCGCACTGGTTCGCCCCCCTGACAGGCGGCACCGCCGAAAAACACGATGCCTTCATCGAGCACGACGGCAAAGGCGGCGTTGTCGAGGAGTTCTCCGGCAAGCTGCTCGTCCAGCAGGAGCCTGACGCCTCGAGCTTCCCCAACGGCGGCATCCGCAACACCTTCGAGGCCCGCGGATACTCGGCATGGGACATCTCGTCGCCGGCGTTCATCCTCAACGAGACTCTGTGTATCCCGACAATTTTCATATCTTACACCGGCGAGTCGCTCGACTACAAGACCCCGCTGCTGCGCGCCATCAACGCCGTCGACAAGGCAGCGACAGCCGTAGCCCGGTACTTCGACCCCGAAGTGCGCCATGTCACATCATTCCTCGGATGGGAGCAGGAGTACTTCCTTGTCGACGAGTCGCTCTACAGCGCGCGCCCCGACCTCGTGATGACAGGACGCACGCTTATGGGCCACGAGAGCCCCAAGAACCAGCAGCTCGAAGACCACTATTTCGGCTCGATACCCTCGCGTGTCGAAGCCTTCATGCTTGACCTCGAGATATGCTGCCACCGCCTCGGCATCCCCGTCAAGACCCGCCACAACGAGGTGGCTCCCAACCAGTTCGAGCTTGCGCCCATCTACGAGGAGACCAACCTCGCCAACGACCACAACCTGCTCGTGATGTCGGTGATGGACGAAGTGGCCCGACGCCACAACTTCCGCGTGCTCTTCCACGAAAAACCGTTTGCAGGCGTCAACGGCTCGGGCAAACACAACAACTGGAGCCTCGGCACTGACCGCGGAGGCATGCTGTTCTCGCCCGGACGCTCGCCGATGGACAACCTCCAGTTCATAACCTTCGTTGTGAATGTCATGGCTGCCGTGCACCGTCACAACGCATTGCTCAAGGCTTCTATAATGTCGGCCACAAACTCGCACCGCCTCGGCGGCAACGAGGCTCCGCCCGCCATCATATCAATCTTCACCGGAAGCCAGCTCGCACGCATCCTCGACGAGCTCGAGAACAGCGAGTCGGCCGACCTCTCCGACCTCAAGAAAAAAGCTGAATACTCGCTCGGCCTCGCCCAGATTCCCGAGATTCTGCTTGACAACACCGACCGCAACCGCACATCGCCGTTCGCCTTCACCGGAAACCGCTTTGAGTTCCGCGCCCTCGGCTCGTCGGCCAACAACGCGTCGGCCATGATAGTCCTCAACGCTGCCGTGGCCGAGCAGCTGACTCTCTTCCGTCAGGCCGTCGACACCCGTGTCGAGGCCGGCGCACAGCTCACCGACGCCATTCTGGCCGAAGTGAAGAAGCTCATCAAGGAGTCGAAGGCCATACACTTCGACGGCAACGGCTACAGCGAGGAATGGCGTCAGGAAGCGGCGCGACGCGGCCTTGACTGCGAGACATCGGCTCCGCTGATGTTCGACGCCTATCTGTCGGAGTCTTCGATGAAGATGTTCACGAGCACCGGCGTGCTCTCGCCCGCCGAACTGCGCGCCCGCAACGAAGTCAAGTGGGAGATATACACCAAGAAAGTGCAGATCGAGGCCCGCGTCCTCGGCGACCTTGCCCTCAATCATATAATACCGGCCGCCACACGCTACCAGTCGCTGCTGGTCGACAACCTCGTCAAGATGCGCCAGCTCTTCGGAGAGCGCGCCGACGAGATGGCGCAGTGCGACCTCGACACCATCGAGAGCATCGCACGACGCATGTCGGCAATAAAGACTACCGTGGCAGGCATGGTCGAAGCCCGCAAAAAAGCCAACACTATCAGCGACGAGCGAGAGAAAGCAATCGCATACCACGACACCGTGGCGCCCGCAATGGAAATCATTCGCCGCAACATCGACAAGCTCGAGATGATGGTCGAC
>JAICZO010000085.1 GCA_029057255.1 Muribaculaceae bacterium
GCCTGATACACTCCGTCGTCATCATGACGGCAGGACTCATCTTCCTCGACCCCATCCTCTACTTCTTCGGCGCCACGGAGGAGACCCTGCCCTACGCCCGCGAGTTTATGTTCATCATAATACTCGGCACGCCGGTCAGCTACGTCTTCCTCGGCCTCAACAACCTGATGCGCGCCACCGGATACCCGCGCAAGGCCATGATTTCGGCCCTGCTGTCGGTAGGCGTCAACGTCGTGCTCGCGCCCCTCTTCATCTTCGCGCTCGACTTCGGCATCGCCGGAGCCGCGGCCGCCACGATAGCCGGGCAGTCAGCGGCCTTCATATGGGTGCTCGCACACTTCATATCGAAGAAGAGCTTCATACACTTCACACGCCGCAGCTGGCGCCTGTCACTGACGCTAATAAAGAAGATATACTCGATCGGCCTGTCGCCCTTCCTGATGAACTGCTGCACATGCCTTGTGGTGGTATTCATCAACAAGGCGCTCCTCGACAACGCCGGCGACCAGGGTAACCTCGCCGTAGGCGCATACGGCATCATCAACCGCACGACGATGTTCTTCGTCATGATAATCTTCGGCATCACGCAGGGCATGCAGCCTATCCTGGGCTACAACTTCGGCGCCGCCAACTGGCAGCGCGTCCGCAAGACGCTCATGACAGGCATATGGCTCGCCACAGCAGTGGCCACGGCCGGCTTCATCGTCACCGAAGCCTTCCCCGACACAATCAGCCACATGTTCACCACCGACGCGCAGATGGTGGCGATAGCCCGCGACGGCTTCCGCATCTTCTTCATCTTCTATCCTCTCGTAGGGTCGCAGATTGTGATACAGAACTACTTCCAGTCGATAGGCAAGCCCAAGCTGTCTATATTCCTGTCGCTGACCCGACAGCTCATCTTCCTCCTCCCGCTGCTGTGGGTGCTGCCGCCCCGCTACGGCGTCGACGGCGTATGGGTATCCATGTGCGCCAGCGACCTGATAGCCTTCGTCCTCGCCCTTGCAACGGCACTGTTCATGAACCGCCGCATAGCCCGGCAACTCGACGCAATGAAAACCAGTCATGCTTGAAACTCTAACACTCCGCGTGCAGCCCAAAGTGGCCGCCACTCCGTCTCTACTGCTTAAAGAATGTGCGACACAACTCGCCATAGACCCTGTGCGTATCGTGCGCACCGACATAACACGCCGCTCGATCGACGCCCGTCAGAAGCGGGTCATGGTCAACGTGACCGTCGCAGTCCATGTCGACAGCGACCACAGCGGCGAGCTCGCCGTTGAGCCGATAGCATATCCCGACGTGAGCTCGGCTCGGCAGGTGATAGTCGTCGGGGCAGGGCCGGCAGGACTCTTTGCCGCTCTCGAGCTTATCGAGGCCGGGCTCAAGCCCATAGTCCTCGAGCGCGGAAAGGATGTCGACAGCCGACGCGCCGACATGGTGGCCATAAACCGCACCGGCACCGTGGACCCCGACTCAAACTACTGCTTCGGCGAAGGCGGCGCAGGCGCATACTCCGACGGCAAGCTATACACCCGCAGCAAGAAACGCGGCCCCGTCGACAAGGTGCTGCGCATACTGCACACCCACGGAGCACAGCACGACATCC
Source organism: Muribaculaceae bacterium (assembly GCA_029057255.1). Lineage (GTDB taxonomy): Bacteria > Bacteroidota > Bacteroidia > Bacteroidales > Muribaculaceae > CAG-873. The sequence goes on from JAICZO010000085.1 coordinate 1,610, forward strand.
TCGTCGACGCACATCCGCACATAGGCACCGACCGCCTGCCCGCCGTCATAAAGGCCATCCGCGAGACCATCATCGCAGCCGGAGGCGAAGTGCACTTCCGGACAAAGGCCGACACCCTCGTCATCGAGGACGGCCGCCTGACCGGAGTCTCCGACACCGACGGACGACGCTGGGAAGGACCCGTCATTCTTGCCACAGGGCACTCGGCGCGCGACGTATACCGCATGCTCAACGACTCGGGCGTCACACTGCAGCCTAAGGGCATAGCCGTCGGCTGCCGCCTCGAGCACCCTCAGAAACTCATCGACCGCATACAGTACCACTCGCCCGAAGGACGAGGCAAATACCTGCCGGCGGCCGAGTACAGCGTCCTTGTCAGAGTCGACGACAGAGCCGTCTACTCGTTCTGCATGTGCCCCGGCGGATACATCATC
>JAICZO010000086.1 GCA_029057255.1 Muribaculaceae bacterium
GCACCGGCACCATCGCCAACTTCGTCAGCCGCCGCGCCCGCAAGGTTGTGGGTGTCGAGTATGTGCCCGAAGCCATCGAGGACGCCAAGGTCAACTCCGAGGTCAACGGCATCGGCAACACTCTGTTCTTTGCCGGTGATATGAAGGATGTGCTCACCGACGATTTCATCGCCGTACACGGACGTCCCGACGTGATGATCGTCGACCCGCCCCGCGCCGGCATGCACGCCGATGTGGTCGACACCATACTCCGTGCCGAGCCGCCGGTGATTGTCTATGTGAGCTGCAACCCCGCCACACAGGCGCGCGACCTTGCGCTGCTCGACTGCAAGTATGCCGTTGAGGCCGTGCAGCCGGTCGACATGTTCCCCCACACACAGCATGTGGAGAATGTCGTGCGCCTCGTGCGCCGTCAGTCCGAGCAGAGCGCCGAGTTGTAGTACTGCGGGTCGCCTGTCACTTCCCTGCCGATGAAGGAGGGCAGTGCGAAGGGTGTCTGCGGGTCGGGCAGTTCGATTTCGGCCACGGTCAGCCCGCTGTGGCGGCCGTGGAAGACATCCACTTCCCACTTCAGGCCGTCGCCGGCGTCGACAAGGTATCGGGTTTTCTCGAGTCTGCGTCGGCCGCAGCATGCCTCGAGCATGCGTCGGGCGTCTTCGACGGGGATGGGGTACTCCCACTCGTTGCGCACGGCTCCGACGTTGCGGCTTTTCACTGTCATCCACGCCTTGTCGCCGCATATGCGCACGCGCACCGTGGCGTCGGGGTCGGTGCTGAGATAGCCCTGCGCCAGTTCCATGCGGTCATAGGCGAGAGCCTCGAACGTTGTGTCGCAGACAAGAAACTTTCTTTCGATTTCTAAGGCCATTGCTTACTCTGTATAAAATTTAGCGTAAAGGTATATAAAAAAGTTGGTATTACGAACGCTCCTGATATTATTGACAGCCGCCCTGGCGGCCGTATGCCCTGCGGTGACGCATGCCGCCGGAGCGGGCGACCGCTTCATAAGGGGCATCGTGCGCGACTCGGTGTCGGCACAGGGGCTGCCTTACGCCTCGGTGACGGTGCAGCCGTCGGGAGCGTCGGCCGTGGCGTCGGCCGACGGCATCTTCGAGATAAATCTGCCCGAGGGCTCGATGTCGATAACGGCCGGGTGCCAGGGCTATGCCCCACGCACGGTCCCGGTCAAAAAGAGCGGGATTAACCTCTACGACATCTATCTGCAGCCTGTTGCAACCGAGCTGCGGGAGCTGGAAGTCAGGCGCAAGAAATACTCCAAGCGCAATAACCCCGCAGTCGACTTCGCCCGCCGCATCAAAGAAGCCGGCAAGGACACCGACCCGCGCCGCAACGAATACTACAGCTTCGACCGCTACCGCCGCATCTCTCTCGGCATCAATGACTTCGACACCACCGGACAGAGCGCCATGCTGCGCCGCCTGCCTTTTCTGATAGAGCATGTCGACTCGTCGGACGTCGACGGCGCTCCTGTGCTGAACATATCGCTCAAGGAAGTGGCCGAGACTGTCAATACCCGCCACAAGGGCAAGCGCGAGAAGGTGACGGTGCGCGGCGTGCGCAGCAACGGCGTCGACGAGTTTATCGACCGTCAGAACGTGCAGTCGCTGCTCGATGACCTGCTCCGCGAAGTCGACCTGTATGACAACGACATAACGCTGATGCGCAACACTTTCGTCAGCCCCCTGTCGCCTATCGCGCCCGACTTCTACCGCTTCTACCTTGTCGACAGCACGGCGACGGTCGACGGCTTCGACGGGCCGCATATCTCGCTCGCCTTCTACCCGCGCAACAAGCAGTCGTTCGGCTTCAGCGGCCATCTGTATGTGGCGGCGGGCGATACGTCGATGTTTGTGCGCCGTGTCGAGATGCGTGCTCCCCACGACATCAATCTCAACTTCATCGACGAGCTTATTGTCGAGCAGAACTATGACCGCGCCCCCGACGGCTCGAGGCTCCGGCGCAACGACAATCTTGTCATGCTGATGAGTGTCATGCCCAATACGCCGCAGCTCTACGTGTCGCGCAAAATCGGATACCGCAACCACAGCTTCGAGCGCCCCGCGGACGCCGACAGTATCTTCGGCACTCTCGGCGACACTCACGAGATGGCGTGCGCCGAGAGCCGCGACTCGATGTTCTGGGTCGCCGAGAGGCACCTCCCCGAGCCGGAGGGCGAGAGCAAGGCCGACCTGCTGATGAAGCGCCTCAGGCAGAAGCCTGTCATATACTGGGGCGAGAAGATTCTGCGCATACTCTCCACAGGATATGTCGGCACGGGTCCCGACAGCAAGTTCGACATAGGCCCGGTCAACACCTTCGCGAGCTACAACTCGCTCGAGGGTCTGCGTCTGCGCGCCGGCGGCACGACGACGGCACAGCTGTCGCAGCACTGGTTCGGCCGCGGATATGTGGCCTACGGTTTCCACGACCGCAAGTGGAAGTACAGCGCCGAGGCCGAGTACTCGTTCAATGCCAAGAAGCTGCACTCGCGCGAGTTCCCGGTGCACTCGGTGAGGCTGTCGCACCGCTACGACGTCGACCGCCTCGGCTCGCACTATCTCTACACCAACGCCGACAATTTCGTGCTGTCGCTCAGCCGAATGTCCGACCGACGCTTCTCGTATCTGCGAGAGTCCAAGCTTGAGTATACACTCGAGCTGGAGAACAATTTCTCGGTTGAGGCTACGGTGTCGCACCGCAGTCAGGAGGCCTCGGGCTATCTCCGTTTCATCACAGCCGACGGGACCGACCTGGGGCACTTCGGCATGTCGACCGTCGGCGTGCGCCTGCGCTATGCCCCCGGCGAGAAATTCTATCAGACGAAGTCGCACCGCTATCCGGTCAATGCCGATGCCCCGGTCTTCGAGCTGTCGCATGTCTTTGCCCCGCGCGACTTCGCCGGCTCCCGCTATGGCCTCAACCGCACCGAGCTGTCGGTGTCGAAGCGAGTGCGCATGTCGCTGCTCGGCTTCCTTGACCTTGCCCTGGCCGGCGGTCACGTATGGGGCGCCGCACCCTTTACGGAGCTGCTCATCCCCAACGCCAACCTGTCGTATACGATACAGCCGCGCAGCTTCGCGCTGATGAACCCGATGGAGTTTGTCAACACGTCGTTCGTGTCGCTCCACGCCACATGGCATCTCCGCGGCCTGCTCTTCAACCGCATCCCCGGCGTGCGCAAGCTCGGCCTGCGCGAGGTTGTAGGCTTCAGCGGCATATGGGGTCACATGTCCGACAAGGCGCTGCCGACGGTGGCCAACGGCCTGCCGCTCTTCCCCGAAGG
>JAICZO010000087.1 GCA_029057255.1 Muribaculaceae bacterium
TGCGAATTCAACGCCGCCATACGCGCCAACGTGCTCTACCGCGAGGAGGAACTCACTGCCGGCGATATGCTCATCGTCGCCCGCAACCACTATTTCACAAAGAAAGTACCCGGCATCGACTTCGTGGCAAACGGCGACATCCTCACCGTCAGACGGGTATACGGCACCGAGATACGCTACGGCCTGCGCTTCGCCGACCTGTGCCTGGCGATGGCCGCCGACCCCTCGGACCCCGAGGCCGAACCGCCCACATTCGATGCAAAGATACTGCTTGACACTCTCTCCGACCCTGCCGCCACTGTCTCGCAGGAGACATGGAACACGCTCTACTACGCCGTTTTGGGCGACAACGACCGCTACGGCGACATGCCCGTGGAGCAGCGCTTCAAGGGGCTGCGGGCCGACCCGTACTGGAACGCCCTTCAGGTCAAATACGCCTACGCCGTCACCTGCCACAAGGCACAGGGCGGACAGTGGGAGAATGTCTTCGTCGACCTGTCATACATACCCGACGACGCCCTGGGGATGTCGCTCTACCGGTGGTTCTACACCGCCGTCACAAGAGCGCGGCGCAAGCTCTTCCTCATAGCACCGCCTGAAGCCCTCGTAGAAAAATGAAATCAATAGGTGAATTTCTCGCACTCGTCCCAGCTGACGCCGCGGCGGTCCTTGTCGGAGAGCAGCATCTCGTCAGCCGCAAAAGGCCACTCGATGCCCACCGAGGCATCGTCGGGGCGCAGTGTGCGCTCGGCGCCGGGGCAGTAGTAGTTGTCGACCTTATACTGGAAGCGCGCACGCTCGCTGAGCACGGCGAAGCCGTGGGCGAAGCCGCGGGGTATGAAAAGCATGCGGCCGTTGTCCTCCGACAGCTCCACGCAGATATGCCGCCCGAAGGTGGGCGACCCCACGCGAAGGTCGACGGCGACATCAACGATGGCGCCCTCGCTCACCCGCACGAGCTTGGCCTGCGAGGCCGCGCCCGCCTGATAGTGGAGACCGCGCACCACGCCGCGGCTCGAGAGAGACTCGTTCTCCTGCACGAAATCGACATGCCGCCCTATGGCGCGCTCGAAGACGTCGCGGCGGAAAGTCTCGCAGAAATAACCACGGGCGTCATTATGACGCACCGGTTCTATAAGCCATACATCGGCAAGTGGGGTCGGGGTGAAATTCATCGGCGCCTGGTTTGAAATTAATTGCAAAATTACTTAGTTTTTTTCTAACTTTGCAAAAAAAGTAATCAACAACACACCATATGCCCAAAGTATCTCACAGAGGCGACGAAATGCCGGCCTCACCAATCCGCCGCCTGGTACCCCTGGCAAACAAAGCCATCGAGAGAGGCATCAAAGTATACCGCCTCAACATCGGCCAGCCTGACGTGCCCACGCCGCCTGAAGCCTTTGAGGCCCTGACACGCATCGACCGCAAGGTCCTCGAGTACAGCCCCTCGGAGGGTCTGCTGTCGCTGCGCAAGAAGCTGCTGCAATACTACAAGCGCTTCAACATCGACGTCGACCTGGACGACATCATCGTCACCACAGGAGGCTCCGAGGCTGTGCTGTTTGCATTCATGGCATGCCTTGACCCGGGCGACGAAATCATCGTGCCCGAGCCGGCATACGCCAACTACATGGCATTCGCCATCTCGGCAGGTGCCAAAATCGTGACCATACCCTCGAGCATCGACGACGGCTTCGAGCTGCCGCCCGTGGAGAAATTCGAGGAACTCATAACACCCCGCACCAAAGGCATCCTCATCTGCAACCCCAACAACCCCACGGGCTACCTCTACACGATGAAGGAAATGCTTCAGATACGCGACCTGGTGCTCAAGCACGACCTCTTCCTCTTCTCTGACGAGGTATACCGCGAGTTCTGCTACACCGGCGCCCCCTACATCTCGGCATTCCACCTGCCCGGCATCGAGGACAAAGTGGTGCTCATCGACTCGGTGTCGAAGCGCTACAACGAATGCGGCATCCGCGTCGGCGCCCTCATCACCAAGCACAAGGAGCTGAAGAAGAACGTCATGAAGTTCTGCCAGGCGCGTCTGAGCCCGCCTCTGCTCGGACAGCTCGTGGCCGAAGCATCGATCGACACCCCCGCCGAGTACATGCTGGCCACATACAACGAGTATGTCGAGCGACGCAAGTACCTCATCGACAGAATCAACAACATACCCGGCTGCTACTCTCCGATACCGATGGGCGCCTTCTACACCCTGGTGCGACTGCCGGTCGACGACGCCGACAAGTTCTGCCGCTGGTGCCTCGAGGAATTCAGCTACGAGGGCGAGACAATATTCATGGCTCCCGCCTCGGGCTTCTACACCACTCCCGGCATGGGCGTCGACGAAGTGCGCATCGCATACGTGCTCAAGAAAGAAGACCTCGGCCGCGCCATGACTGTGCTCGCCAAGGCTCTCGAAGCATACCCCGGCCGTGTCGACCGACGATAAGAGTTAACCCACAGCAACACCCTATGCAGAAGAAAACAATACGCGAGATGGGGCGCGACACCATCGAGCAGTTCAAGGCGAGGCGCAAGATGCCCGTCGTGATGGTGCTCGACAACGTACGCTCGCTCAACAACATAGGCGCGATTTTCAGGACTTGCGACGGCTTCGCCGCCGAGGCTGTCGTGCTTTGCGGCATATCGGCCACGCCGCCATCGCCCGAAATCCACAAGACCGCGCTCGGCGCCGAAGAGTCGATGGACTGGCGCTACTTCAGCACCACGGCCGAAGCCGTCGACGCCCTCAAGGCCGAGGGATACACCATCGTATGCCTCGAGCAGGTCAAGGACAGCGTCTCGCTCGACAGGCTCACCCTCGACAGCAACAGCCGCTACGCCCTCATCGCGGGCAACGAAGTCGACGGCGTCGACCAGAACATCGTGGACCGCGCCGACTTCTGCCTCGAGATACCGCAGAGCGGCACCAAACACTCGCTCAACGTCTCAGTCTCCTCGGCTGTGGCGCTGTGGGAGTTCTACAAACAACTGTACTGATGAAAGATACCGACATCATATTCCCGGCTCCGCTCAAGCGGGGCGACAAGATAGCCATCTGCTCGCCGGCAGGACGCATCAAAGAGAATATCGTCAACGATGCCGCACAGGTGCTCCGCGCACAGGGATACCGCGTCGAAATCATGCCTCATGCCCTCGGGCAAAGCGGCAACTTCAGCGGCACCCCCGACGAGCGCTACGCCGACATCAAGGCCGCATTCGCCGACCCCGAGACACGTGCCATCCTCTGCTCGCGTGGAGGCTACGGCGTGGTGCATATCATGGACCGTCTCGCCGCACTGCCCCTTGAGAAGGACCCCAAGTGGGTGATAGGCTTCTCCGACATATCGGCACTGCACGCGCTGATGGCGACCAAAGGCATAGCGAGCATCCACTCGTCGATGTGCGCACATATCAAAAAAGGCGCCGCCGACCCCGACAACCGCGACCTCTTCGCCATACTTCGCGGCGAGCGTCCCGTGCACATCTTCGACAGCCACGACTATGACCGCCAGGGTCTCGTCACAGGCATACTCCGCGGCGGCAACCTCGCCGTCCTCGCCGAGCTTATCAACACCCCCTACGATGTTTTTCAGCCCGACACCATCCTCTTCCTCGAGGATGTCGCCGAGCCGATTTACAAAATCGAGCGTATATTCTACCAGCTGAGGCTGAGCGGAGTGCTCGCCAGGATAAAAGGTCTGATTGTGGGGCAATTCACCGAGTACAAGGCCGACGACAACTACAAGGACATGGAGACCATGATACGCGATGCCGTGGCAGGCTACAGCTTCCCCGTGGCATATAACGTGCCCGTAGGCCATGTCGACCACAACATACCGCTGATAGAGTCAGCCAAGGTGACTCTCAAGGTCAGCCCGTCAGGACGCAACAGCATCATATTCCACCGCTGAGCCGTATCTCGAAGCGCGTGAGACCGTCGTCGGAATCGGTCGAGAGACTGTAGCCGAAGCCGTGGCGCGCCAGCACCTCTCTGACGAAGGTCAGGCCTATGCCCTGCCCCGACGGCTTGTCGGTGAAAAAGGGCGTGAAAATCTTGCCGGCCTTCTCGGGCGTTATGCCGCTGCCGTTGTCGGTGACGGTCACGGATACGGGATTGGCGCAGACGCCGACACTTATCACACCGCCGGGACGCGATATGCTCTCGGCGGCGTTTTTCACTATATTGACCAGCACCTGCTCCATCATGGGCCAGTCGACATCGACCACAGGCCCGCGCTCGGGCACGTCGATATGCAGGGTGATGCCGCGCTGCGAGCACATACTCTCGAGGAAGGCGCTCATGCCCGCCACTGCCTTGCCAAGCTCCACAGGCGAGCGGACGGGGTCGGGCATGCGCACTACATCGGCGAAGCGCCCGATAAACTCCGACAGGCCGAAAGCACGGTCGCGGCATGCCGATATGATGGCGTCGGAGTCCTCGCCGAAGCCCTCGAGGACTCCCAGGGCTGTGGTCAGCCCTGCTACGGTATTGTTCACCTCGTGCGCTATCAGCCTGATAAGCTTCTCATAAGCCTCCTTCTCGGCCGACGTCACAGGGTCGGTGACATTCTCGATGATATAGAAACTCTGCCTGACACCGTTCTCGAGGAAGTGGCGGCGCGAACACCGCAGCACAGTGCCGTCGGGGCGGCGGAAGGTGGCGTCCGTGCCGTCGCTGAGATCTCTGATGGCATCGGGCACGGTATCGGAGCCTGTCATGCGTCGGGCGGCAGGGTTGCATATGCGCACCTCGCCGTCAAATCCGCACACTATTATGCCCGAGGGCGACACCTCGGCGAGCAGGCTCAGCAGGTGGCGCTGCTCGAGAATCGACACCCTCTGGTCGTGCAGACGCCCCATCATGTCGTTGAAGAGCGAGGCAAGACGGTCGATGTCGGGCTGCCCGGTTGTGCGCAGGCGCACGTTCCAGTCGTCGGCACGCAGCAGGTCCATAGCATCGTTGAGCGCCCCCATAGGCCTCATGACCTTGCGGAAGAATACCGCAGCGAGCGCCGCAACGGCCACAAGCATGACCTCGGAGGCAAAGAACAGCCACGGACGGCTGCCGTAGCTGAGCACCATCAGCGTCACGTAGGCCGGGAGCTGAAGGAGCAGAAACAATATGTAGAACGAACGCAGCGACATCACCGTCATCTATCAGTTAAGGCCGTATTTCTCCATGCGCCGGTAGAGGGCCTGGCGCGTAAGGCCGAGCGACGCTGCCGCCTGCGATATATTGCCGCGGGCATCGGCAAGCGCCTTGGCTATCCTGGCGCGCTCCATCTCGCCGAGAGTGCCTCGCGGCTGGGCGGGGGCCGATGTGTGGCAGGCACGGAAATCGTCGGCGGTCAGCACGCCGTGCCCCGACAGCAGACATGTGCGCTCGACAAGGTTGCGCAGCTCGCGGATGTTGCCCGGGAAAGGCAGTCCGCGCAGAAAAGCCGAGGCCGAGGCGTCAAGCTCCACCTGCCCCAGCGACGGATTGGCCGCGCACAGCCGCTCGCAGAAATGGCGGGCGAGAGCCGGGATGTCGGAGGCGCGGTCGCGCAGCGGAGGCAGCGCCACGCTGACAAGGTTGATACGGTAGTAAAGGTCTTCTCTGAACGTGCGCTCGGCCACCATAGCGGGCAGGTCGGCGTTGGTGGCACACACCACGCGCACGTCGACACGGCACGGACGGCTCGAGCCGAGAGGCTCGAAGGTATGGTCCTGAAGCACGCGCAGCAGCTTGACCTGCGAGGCGGCGTCGAGCTCGCCTATTTCGTCAAGGAATATAGTGCCTCCGTCGGCAGCCTCGAAGCGGCCCACACGGTCGGACACGGCACCGGTGAAGGCGCCCTTGCGGTGACCGAACATCTCGCTCTCGAAGAGCGACTGCGATATGCCGCCGAGATTGACCTTGACAAAGGGTCCGGCGGCGCGGCGGCTGTTGCGGTGTATGGCCTCGGCGACAAGCTCCTTGCCGGTGCCGCTCTCGCCTGTTATCAGCACCGGGGCGTCGGTAGGCGCCACCCTCGCCACGACCGACAGCACATCCTCGAGGCGGCTGTGACTGCCGACTATTCCGGCGCGGTCGAAGTCGCCCTTGGCGCCGTCGTCGGCCGAGTTCATGCCGATGGCGGTCTCGATGCGTGCGAGCAGGCCGCGGTTGTCCCACGGCTTGGTGATGAAGTCGAAAGCGCCGGCGCGCATGCCCTCCACGGCAAGGTCGATCGAGCCCCAGGCCGTCATGAGGATGACCGGCACGCCGGGGCGGAAGATACGCACCTTCTGCAGCAGCTCCAGACCCTCGCGGCCGCTTGTGCCGCGGGTGAAGTTCATATCCATGAGGATAAGCTCGGGCGCAATACGACGCACCGCGTCGACCGCCGATTCGGGGTCGGACGCGGTGACGGTCTCGTAGCCCGCTCTGCCGAGGAGGAAGCGGAGCGAGGAGAGAATGGTGCTGTCGTCGTCAATAACAAGTATCATCAGGGCACAAAGTTAGCTCTTTTTCACCACAACACATAGAGTGTCGCACTATTTAACTTTCAGCGCAGCCTCCACATCGGCCTCGACGGTGGTGCCGCGGGCGAAGTCGTAGAGGGTTATGCTGCGCAGCTGATAGTAGTAGTGCCAGTAGGAGAACAGCTCCTGCAGCTGGCGCTTGCGGGCGTCGTCCTTGCTCTGCTGCGAGTCGTTGAGGTCGAGTGTCGAGATGCGTCCCACGAGGAAAGTCTCGACATTGGTCAGATAGCGGCGCTGAGCTATTTCGGTGGCGCGGTCGGCGAGGCGCAGCTGCTCGCGCTGGTTGTTGAAGCGCTCGACAAGCACGAAGAGATTGCTGTTGAAGTCGAGGGCCTCCTTGCGGAGCGTGTTCTCGATAAGCTCGCGGCGGCTCTCGGCCACCCTGACGGCGGCGCGGCGCTTGCCCCAGTCGATAAGAGGCACCGAGAAGCCTACCTGCACGACCTGATTGTCGCGCAGATTGCGGTATGCGCCGTCGGCTGTGTGGTCGGTGCCGGTGTATCCGACCTGCGCGTAGATATTTATCTGGCGCATGTTGCCCTTGGCCTTGGCCACTTCGTAGTCGGCCTCGAGCTGTCGGCGGCGGAGATTGTCGGCAAAGGGGTTGTTGTCGAGAGCATAGCCCAGTGCACGGTCATAGTCGACATAAATGTCGGGCAGGCGCGAGGGGTCGAGCGGCTCGATGGGCGTCTCGGGGTCTATGCCGAGGAACGACGCCAGCTGGAAGGTATGGCTCTTGAGCGTGCTCTCGCCCGACGATACCGACGAGCCGGCGTTGATGAGCGTCAGCTCTATCTGCAGCAGGTCGTTCTCGCTTATCTGGCCCATGCGGCGCTTTGCCTGCGCCACCTCGTAGAGCTTGGAGGCGTTGGCATAGTTCTGTCGGGCCGACGCAAGGTCGTCGCGGGCGATGAGCATGTTGAAGAAGTACTGTATGGCCTGCATGGCCACTTCCTCGGTCTCGGTGATGAAGCGTGCACGCGCCTCCTTGTACCGCACAGGCTCGATGCGCCGGCTCCAGCGCACGTCGTTGGCGGCGAAGAGCGGCTGGTTGAGGGTCAGCACCACGGGCAGCGACATGAACTGGTTGCCTATCTGTCCGCTGAGCTGGCGCATGAAGTCGAGCGACGTCGACAGCGACACCGTACCGCCGGTGAGCCATATGCGCTGCGAGAGCGATATCGACCCGTTCAGCCCCAGATTGTCGTTGCGGACGAAAGAGTATGAGCCGTCAGCGTTCTGATAGCTCGAGTAGCGCTTGCTGTATGACGGCAGAGTGGCGTTGAAGCTCACTTCGGGCAGCAGGTCGGCACGGTAGGTGCGGTACTGCCAGTATGCCGAGCGTAGTTCGTCGATGGCTGCCGCGGCAGCCACGCTGCGTGCGCGTGCCATCGTCACGGCGTCGTCGAGCGACAGACGCAGCGTGTCGGCGGCAGCGCCACGGCAGCAGAGAGCGGCAAGCAGCAGCGGCAGTATTGTCAGTATTCTTGCCATACTATCAGACTGTGACCTGACGACCGTCGAAGAAGTGTACAATGCGGTCGGTCTCGCGGGCCTGGGCCTCGTTGTGCGTCACCATGACCACGGTGCGGCCGTCTTCCTTGTTGAGGGTGTGCAGGATGTTCATGATCTCCGAGCCCATGCGCGAGTCAAGGTTGCCGCAAGGCTCGTCGGCGAGGATGATGGAGGGGTTGCCGACGATGGCTCGGGCGATGGCCACACGCTGGGCCTGACCGCCCGACAGCTGGCCGGGACGGTGACCCATGCGGTTGCTCAGGCCCACACGCTCGAGGGCGGCCTTTGCAAGCGCCGTCTTGTCGCCGCGGAAACCCTTGCGGTAGACAAGCGGCAGTGTGACATTATCGAGCACCGACAGGGTGCTGATCAGATGGAAGCTCTGGAAGATGAAGCCGAGAGTCTCGTTGCGGAAGCGGGCAAGCTCCTTGTCCTTGAGCCCGGTCACGACGCGGCCGTCGATTTCGACCGTGCCCGAGGTGGGGCGGTCGAGCAGACCCATGATGTTGAGCATAGTGGACTTGCCGCAGCCCGACGGACCCATGATGGAGAGGAACTCGCCGCGGTTGACCGACAGGCTGACGTCAGAGAGCGCCTGGGTCTCGAGAGTATCGGTGGTATATACTTTGTTGATGCCTTTGAGATTGATAAGCATGGTAGGGATATGTTATGTTGATTTGAGACTAAGGTTTATTCATCGCGGAGAGCGTCGACAGGCTCGACGCGGCTCACCTTGCGGGCGGGGAAGTAGGTGCCGAGCAGGGTGCAGACGAGTATGAGCGCTATCACTATGCCCGAGATGATGAAGAAGTGCGACACGGGGTTCGACACCCAGTTGTCGATAAGGTTGACACCGTTGTTGTTGACGCCGCCGTTATTGAAGCCGAAGCGCATGGCGAACTGCATGTATATCAGGCAGCCTATCACTCCGGCAATAGTGGCCAGTGCCACGCCCTCGCCCATCAGCAGGCTGATGACACTGCTGCGGTTGGCGCCGAAGGAGCGGTGCACGCCCATCTCGGTGACGCGGCGGCGTGTCTGCAGGAAGAACGAGCCTGTCACACCCAGGGTGAGATTGAAGAGGAAGAACACGAGCAGGACTATCATCATGCTGCGGTCGGCAGTCACACCGTTGGCATACTCGCCAAAGGAGATGATATCGCTGTAGGAGCGCACCTGACGGATATAGAAGTTGCCTGTGATGAGTCCGGCAGACTCGTTGCGGGCCAGATTGTCGACCCATGCCCTGACATCGGTGCCGGGAGCGAGACGCACGAGTATAGAGGCGCCCTCGGAGCGCAGTTTCGCAGGTCGGAAGACAAGGTCGTTGGTGCGGGTATGCGACAGGTAGCGCACGCCCTCGGTGACACCGACGATGTTGTAGTAGAGGGTGTCGCCTTCGTTCTTCGGACGGACAAAGCGCTTGCCGACGGCGTCGCCGTCAGGCCAGAAG
>JAICZO010000088.1 GCA_029057255.1 Muribaculaceae bacterium
CGCGCCTGTGAAGCGGTCGCGGTCGCCGGGGTAGATAACCTGCCCGCGGCGGCGCTTGCTGCGCGGCACGAAGCGCAGACGTGTGTCCTCGTAGTTGATGATGGCGGGGTCTCCGTCAGGAAGCTGGCCGATGCTGCGCATGACTATTTCCTCGAATCTGTCGCCGAGCACGATGTCGTCCTCAAGCACGACGGCTCCCGGCATGCCGCGGTCGATGATGCGTCGGCAGGCGAGCAGATGCTTGTAGGAGCATGACGTGGCACCCCGCGCGGGCGAGAGTTCGCCGTCGGGGTGGAAGTATCGCGCCATGATGTCGGAGTCAATATCGTCAAGGTCGCCCTCGAGGATGTACTCGTAGTCGAGACCGAGGCGCTTCATCATGGCGTCGATATGTCGCGCGCGGTCGTCGTATCCCTTTGATACATGCAGCACGAAGATGTGCGGGAAGTGCTTGTCCATGTTCAGCGTCGTTTGCGGAAAAGCGGCGATATGAGCTTGAAGGCCTTCATTGCGAAGAAGCCGTACTCGGCGATCGTGAAGGCTCCCGACAGCCTTGAGAACAGCGACTGGGGGCCGCCGAAGAAGGGCGTGCGCTGCCTTACTCCGTCGACATGGGCCGACATCTTGAATTTCTGTATCTCCATACGCGCCTGCACAAGCGCACGGCGCATCTCTATCTCGCGCAGTGTGAGTCCGCGCCAGTCGGGTACGGGTTCGTTAGGAAACGGGGGCAGATTGATCATTGCTGCGTTCTTTTTGAGGCGCCGGCAGTACCAGACGCGTGATGAAACGGGAGATAGGATTGACCAGCAGCGCTGTGCGGCATGTGACAATCACTATAAGCAGTAGGATGTAGAAGCCGGCCACGATGACAAACGACCACAGCGGGTCTATGACGCCGGCAAGTGCTATGCCTGCCGCGACCGATATGAACACGAGCGCCACTGTGCCGACTATCGTCAGCAGAGCGCACAGCGCCACGGCGGCGAGCATGCGCGTGAGTTTCTCGGCGATGCTCAGCCGGGTGTCTTCGATCAGAAGCTTGATATAGCGTCCGGCAGCCTGCGTGAAGGCCGACATTGTGCCTTTGTTTTCGTCGGGTTTAGTCATACAATGCGATGGATTTGAATTACTTCCGCCGTCGACATCAGTGTCGCGGGAATAAGTGAAGCAGGGCGCACCGACGGCACGCCCTGCATGTTGTATTCAGTTACTTGTTGTCTTCGACCTGAGCGGCTATCATCTCGACGAGTTCGTCGATGTCGTCGGCTGCGATGATGCCTTTCTTCTGGAGGATGACTTTAATGCGTGCTCTGAGCTCGGGGCCTGAGGCGGGGGTGAGGAGCGCTGTCGCTGCCGCGCCCACTGCTGCGCCGAGGAGGAATGTCATGAAGCCTTTCATAGCGGCGCTGTTATTTTACTTCCTTTATTTCTTCTGCAATCTGGTCGGCGAGGCTCTCAAGCTCGCTTGCCTTGATGCCGGGCACGTGCGAGAGGATGAAGTCTTTGATGGCTTCGCGGGTTTCGCTGCCTTTCTGGGGTGCGAGGAGGAGAGCTGTTGCAGCGCCTACGAGCGCGCCGCCTATTGCTGCGATGACGATGGGGAGTCCTTTCATAATGTGTGTAGTTTTAGAGGGTTATTTTTAGTGTTTGTAAGTCTTATCAAAAATTATCTGTCTATCTAACATCCGCCGGGGTGTTAATGTTCATCCCGGCGGATGAAAAATTTCGCTGTTTTCAGTCGTCAAGCGCCACGGCGTAGTATGCCGCTTTGCCGGTGGGGTATATGCCGGAGATGAACATGACGGGTTCTTCGGCCGAGCCTGCCTTTGAGATGGCGCGGTATATGGCGCTTATCTCGTCGGGCTTGTTGATGCGGCGTCCGTTGACCGACAGGATGATGAATCCCTCGCGCATGCCTGCTGCGGCGAAGCGTCCGTCGGGGTCGATGTCTGTCACGGCTACGCCGTGGCTTATCTCGAGGCGTCGTGCGGTGTCTTCGTCGATAGAGGCGAAGGATGCGCCGAGCGAGCTTTCGTTGCCGGCCTTAGTCGTGCCTGTGCCGCCCTTGTTGTTGCGGAGAGTGGCAGTCACCTTGTTCTTTTTGCCGTCGCGGAAGAACTCTATCGTCACCTTGTCGCCGGGGCTGTGTCCGGTGATTACTTCCTGGAGCTCGGCGGTGGTGCGGGTGGGCTTGCCGCTGATGGCCACGATGACGTCGGCAGGCATGATGCCGGCTTCGCGGGCGGCGGAGCGGTCGACCACATCCTCGACGTATACGCCCGAAGTGGTGCCTTTGATACCTTTCTC
>JAICZO010000089.1 GCA_029057255.1 Muribaculaceae bacterium
GTCTTTGTATCGTATCTCATTGTTTTTGTTCTGCTCCAGGAGAGCCGCCACCGAAAGCTCGTAGATATTCGGTGCGAGATATACCACACGTGTGCATCCTGCGGTGCGTTCGGCAGGCTGTTTGTGGTCGAAACAAGGGGGTACGATAAAGGTCAGTTTCATTTTGGGGTAAGTATACGGTGTACTTTTTATAACGGTCAAAGCTTGTTCTTATTGCATTTTACCACTGACATTCCGCAGCGGGCGCAGTCGAAGTCGAGGCGGTAGATTCCCGACGGGTTGCGCAGGAAGAGCGGCGATGGCAGGCGTGTGCCGCCTTTCTCTCTGAGGCAGCAGCCGAGCTCCCGGCGGATGCAGTAGCGTGTTGTCATGACGGTGGTCTCGTCGGCGGCGGGGCGTCGTGTCTCGACCGCTTCCTCGCCTACGGTGGCTCCGTGCGAGGTGTAGAAGCGGTGCGCCAGACTGTTGGCCACGTTGTCGTGGTATGTGAGAGGCTTCAGCTCTGACAGCTCGTCGGCTGTCAGTTCCGACGGTTTGCGTCGGTCGTAGGAGTATCTTGCCTCGGCGTCGGCATCGAGCATGGCGATGACGCTGCGTCGGGCTGCGGTGAGCACCGATGCCGCCACGAAGCTGTCGCCCATGCGGTCGTCGACGTCGGCGAGGCGGTAGATGGTGTCGCCGAGGCGGCCGAGAGTCTTGCGCCGCGCCTCGGTCTGGTCGGTGCGTGCCGGCGATATCTCGGCGACGGTGACAGCCGATGCCGAGCAGCCGCGCGAGTCTGTCGCCGACAGGACGAAGCCGTCGGGCAGTGGCTCGACGGTGAAGCTCACGTCGATGGTGCGGGAGCATCCTGCGTCGGTGCTGTCGAGCAGGTCGAAGAAGGCCTTGTCGTTGTTGCGGTATAGCTTCATGCCGGGTCGGAGGGCTGCCTGAGGCGAGGCGGGGTAGAGCGTGGCGCCCTGCGCCTTGTTGAGTCTGAAGCCGTTGAAGCGGCCGTCGGCGTCGAAGAAGCCGAGGCCGTCGCCGTTGGCCACATCGCAGGTCAGTCGAGCCTCGATGGCTCCGTTTTTAAGAGTGCGGACCACGGTGCCTACCGGCATGCCCGCCCACTTGGGCGTGTCGAGCGACGCCATGCGCGAGGCGGCGTCGCGGCCTTTGAGGAAGTATGAGGTGTATCCGCGGTTGAACGTGCGGTTGAGGTCGGGCGCGAAGTTGCATGTGCTGCGTCCGGCCGACGCGCGACAGTATTTTCCGCCCGACGATGCCACGACGCTGTCGAGGGCGCGCGAGTATGCGGCGGTGACATTCGCCACATAGCGTGCGTCTTTAAGG
>JAICZO010000009.1 GCA_029057255.1 Muribaculaceae bacterium
CATATATGCGGCCCAGGCGCATGTAGTGGTCGCCTACTTTGGTCAGCTCTATCAGCCCCATCGCTATCATGGCAGGCTTGCGGCCGTAGATGCCGAGTATGCCGTAGCCCATGATGTTTGTTCCGGGGTCAATGCCGATTATTATACGGTCCGCTTTTCTGACGTTCTCTTCAATCATTTCTTCGCGGGGTCGTAGAGTATGTCGAGAGTGGTCTCGAAGAACGCAGCGCCCGTGCCCCAGGTGGCACCCATGAAAGCGTAGATGCGCGGCACCACATCGTTGCGGAACTCGTCGAGCACCTTCTGCGAGGGGGCGCGCATCTGCAGGGCGAAGGTGCGGGCGTTCTGTCCGGTGGTGATGTTCATCTCCGGCTCGACGCGAAGCTCTGACAGCAGGGCGTCGCCGAGTCCTGACTCCGATGCGAGAGGGATGTATGTGTCGCGGATAAATCCTGTGAAAGCGTCGGCTATATTGGCGTCGACGCTGAAAGTCGTATTTATGAGAATCATTTTCCTTGGTTCTGTTTGTTGCGGCGTCGCCAGCGCACGAAGAAACCGATGTGTCGTATCAGCGTGGGGAAGAAGCCGTAGTAGTATGTCATTATTCTGAAACGCTCTGCCAGCGAGGCGCGGTGGTTGGCCGTGGTGACGCCTTCCGACAGATAGTCGATGAGCACGGTGTCGGTCAGCCCTACATTCTTGCGCGAGTGCTGGAGGCAGCCTATACACCAGTCATAGTCGGCCGAGAAGCGGTAGCGGGTGTTGTAGAACCCTGCTATCCTGCGCAGCGCGACAAAAGCCTGGTGGCAGACAAGCATGCCGTCGGCAAAGCTCTTGAGAGTCAGGTTGCCGGGGGCTGTGAGGTGTCGCGGCCCGAGATACTTGCCGTCGTTGTCGACAATCGCCGTCTGGCCGTAGACTATGCCCGGCGAATCATTGTCGGCGATGGCCTGTGCGATGGCGGCGAGAGTGTCGGGGCTGTGGAACTTGTCGCCCGCATTGAGGAAGATGAGGTATTTGCCGTCGCTTGCTCCTATGCCCTTGTTCATGGCGTCATAGATGCCCTTGTCCGGCTCGGATATTATTCTTCGGAGAGCCGAAGCTTTTGCCTTGGCAAGGGCTACGGTGCCGTCGGACGAGGCTCCGTCTATTATAAGGTGCTCGTAGTCGGTGCACGTCTGGCAGTCGACGCTGTCGATTGTGCGGCCGATGGTGCCTTCGGCGTTGTAGCACACGGTGATGATCGAGAATAGTGGCATTAGGTGTCGGTTTTTATATTGTTAAGGCCGGGCGGCATTGGTTTGCAAGCTCGTCTATTTTTGACTGCATTGACGGCGACGATGTCTTGACG
>JAICZO010000090.1 GCA_029057255.1 Muribaculaceae bacterium
CCACCGGCCTTGACACCTTCGGCGTGGCCTTCGAGCTTGACGGGCACTTCGATGGTAACGGGCTTCTCGGGATAAACTTCGAGAAGGTCGATGTGGAGGATGGTGTCCTTCACGGGGTGGAACTGGATGTCCTTGAGGACAGCCATGCGCTTTTCGCCGTGGAGGTCGAGCTCGATGGCGAAGATTTCGGGGGTATATACGAGCTTGCGTACTGCGTCAGCGTTAACCACGAGGTCGGTTGTGATGAGAGCCTTGCCGTTGCCGATTTCAACGAGCTTCTCGCCGTCGCGGAGGGTACCGGTGAAGGGGAGATCGAGGATCTTGCCACCGTTGAGGACTACGGGAATCTTGGCCTCGCCGCGGAGGGCTTTGGCAGCTTTCTTGCCGAGCACTGTGCGGGGTTCGGCGCTGAGTTGGAATGTTTTCATTGTTGTTGATTGAATGTGTTACTCAAAATTAAGACTTTGCTTCCTAATTTCCCATCACACGGGATGCTAAAAAGCGGTGCAAAGGTAGACATTATTTTTGTGATATGCAACTTTTTCTGCCGCCGGGCATCAAAAAAAGTGCCCGCGTCCGTCGCGGGCGCAGGCACTTTCATTGAAGTGTATGGAAATAGGATTAGATGTCCGTTATTACTTCCAGCCGGGGTTCTGTGTCAGCTGCTTGTTGAGAGCGATCTGTTCCGAGGGAACGGGATAGAAGTAGTGCTTGGCGTCGAACTTGCGGTTCATACCCATCGAGGAGTCTACGTAGCCGTTCTTGACGGTGATGCCCGATGTGTTGGGGTAAGTCGATACGTTGGCGCCGAGGAACACGTTGGGGTGCTGGGTGTTGTCGAGGAGTTCGAGCTGTTTCCAGCGGATGAGGTCCCAGTAGCGGATTCCGTCGTCGAGCATGAACTCGCAGCGGCGGCAGCGGCGGATCTCGAAGAGGAGGCTCGATACGCCATCCATGTTGTTGTCGGCGGCGTTCATAGCCTGAAGGCCTGCTACTGTCTGTGCGGGGAGACCGGCACGAGCATAGAGCTTGTTGACAGTTGCGTTGAGGTCGCCGTCGGTGAGGGTGCCGAGTTCGGCCTTAGCTTCAGCATAAGCCATGTAGATGCGGGCGAGCCAGAACAGAGGAGCCGAAGTATAGTTTCTGTTGGCTGTAGTAACATCCTCGTAGCTCATGGCGAGGTTGTCGAACTTGGTCACGCCGTAGCCTGTCGACGATGTCATAGGCATGGTGTTGGGACGTTCATATTCCTGGCCGGTGAAGTAAACGGCGGGGTCGATGATTGCCGAGAGACGCTTGTCGCGCACGGCGAGCACGTTGCTGATGTCGAAGAGGTATTCGTGTACGGGGTTGCCGTCAGAGTCGACAACGGGCTTGCCGTCGGCGTCCTTCTTCTCACCATTGTCAACAACGGTACCGATCTCTACCTTGTCGGTCTGGGCGCACATGGGCTTGCCGTCGAGGAAGAGGAAGCTCTCGAATGCGTCGCGGGTGATACCGGCGATAGGTGTCGAAGAGCCTGACCAGTCGCAGAGCGAGTGCATGAACACACCCTGCTCGTAGGGCTTGAAGAAGATAATCTCCTTGTTGGTGTCGAGACCGGGCATGCCGTTGGGCATTTTCGAGCGAGCCGAGTTGTAGAGGCTCTGGTAGTCGTCGCAAAGCTCGTAGCTGCTTGTAAGGAAGGGAGTGGTGGCATTGACAACTTCAGTGAAGAACTTGTCGCTGCGAGCCTTGTCTTCAGCGTGATACTTGGCATATGCACCCTCGAAGAGGCAGATTTCAGCCTTCATGGCGTTGGCCATATCCTTGCTGAAAACGGTCTTGCCGTCCTGAGCTGTGATGTTTGCCACAGCGTAGTTGAGGTCTTCGAGGACGAAGTCCATCACAGTGTTGCGGGCTGTGCGGGGGCCGAAGAGCTCTGCTTCGTCAGCGGGGTCGAGAGCCTTCTCTACCAGAGGCACATCGCCGTATGCGCGGACGAGCTGATAGTACTGGTAAGCACGCATCAGGCGGGCGATAGCAATGAAGTTGGCCTTCTGAGTATCACCGAGAGTCGAGCCTGTCACGCCCTCTATAACGATGTTGCAGCGGCGGATTTCGGTGTAGGGAGCGTTCCAGTTCGAAGAAGAAGCGGGCACATTGGTGTATGTCCAGTTTCGGAAGTCACCGCCCATGGCGCTGCCCTGGTCGTCAGACAGAGTCGTGTAGTAGAACGTACCGTTTGTTCCCGTGCCGTTGCCGTAGCCGGCGAAGGACTCGTAGAAGTAGTTGATCTGGTTCTCCACGTTGGTGGGATTGTCCCAGAATTCAGGAGCGACAGTCTGTTCCGACAAGGGGTAACGGTTGTCGTTGAGGAAGTCGTCGCAGCTTGCCATCGAGAGGCCGAGAGCCGCTACAGTTCCTAATAAAATATATTTTTTCATTGTGATTTTCCGGGTTTAGTTTAGAAAGTTACCTGAATACCGAAGGAGAACGTACGCATCATGGGCACTGTACGGCCGTAGGTTGCGTTGCCACCGTCCTGACCGGCCTTTTCGGAGCCGGAGCTGCGGTTGATTTCGGGGTCGAGAGCATACTTGCTTGCACCGTTGTAGAGGAAGCAGAGGTTGTCGGCGCTGAAGTAGATGCGGGCCTTCTGGATGAGAGCCTTGGTTGTAATCTCGGCGGGGAGGGTGTAACCGAAGGTGATGTTCTTCAGGCGGAGGTATGCCATGTTGATAAGGTAGCGGCTCTGGGGATAGAAGTTGTAGCAGCCGCGGCCGATGTTAGAGATGGTACCTGTGCCACTCGAACCGGCATACATGAGAGGATACATGTTGTTCTGGTCGATGTTGTATTCGCCGGTCCACTTGTAGTCGCTGTCGAGAACGAGGCTGTTGTAGCTGAGCTGGTTGTCGAACAGACCGATGTTAGCCTGCGAGTAGGGGATGATTGTCGAGCCGGTAGCCCACATGTTGCGCTTGCCGACACCCTGGAAGAAGAGGTCGAGGTCGAAGCCCTTCCAGGCGCCGCCTACGCGGAACGAGTATTCGTAGCGGGGAAGTGCGTTACCGATTACCTTGAGGTCGCCGTGGTTGTTGACAGAGCCGACAGCCACTGCCTTGTGATCCTTATTCTTAAGAGCTTCATCGTAGCCGGGGTCGCCGGGGACGTAGTACTGGCCATTGAGAGAAATCATGCCCTCAATACCGTTGTTGATGACACCGTCACCGTTCTGGTCAACGAACTTGACGTCACCGGGGCCGTATACGAAGTTGCCGCTTTCGAGACCGGTCTGGTCAGCGATGCCCTGCTTGTACGAGCCGTCAGCGTTGAAGTCGTCTTCGGTGAAGTAGCGGTCAGTTTCAAGACCCCAGATGTCGCCGAAGTACTGGCCTTCGTAGTAGTTGCTGTTGCCGGGGTTGTAGGTATAGATGAGCTCCGAGGGGTTGTTCCACTTCACAACCTTGGTGCGGGCGTCGGAGAGGTTACCGTTGATGTAGATGTCCCAGTCGCCGAAGGAGTGGTTCCAGCCTACGTTGAGTTCCCAGCCGCGGGTGCGGAGAGTACCGTTATTGCCGTAAGGAGCGCTTACACCGAGGACTGAGGGGAGTTCCTGTGCGGGAGCGAGCATGTCGCGGGTCTCGCGCTGGTACCAGTCGAAGCCGAGGTTGAGGCTGTTGTTGAAGAAGCCGAGGTCGACACCTACGTCAGTGGTCACGACGCGCTCCCATGTGAGCGACGAAGACACGAGGGTAGGCATGCCGTACTCTGTAATCTTCTGCGAGCCGGTGAGCCAGTTTACGTTGGAAGCGGCGACCTGAGCCACTGTCGAGAGGAAGCGGTACTGGCCAACGGATTCGTTACCGATGTGGCCGTAAGAAGCACGGATCTTACCGTTGCTCCATACGTTCTTGAGAGCCTTGAAGTAAGGCTCTTCAGAGAAGCGGTAGCCGATCGAGCCCGAGGGGAAGAATGCCCACTGGTCGTTGGCGGGGAAGCGGCTCGAGCCGTCGTAGCGGCCGTTGAACTCGAGGAGGTAGATGCCCTTGTAGTCGAAGTTGATACGGCCGAAGACACCTGCGGTTGCGCGTTTCCAGTTGCTGCCGTTTGTGTTGTAGGTTGTTCCGTTTGTAAGGTTGATGTTAGGCTTGCTGTAGTCGGTGAGACCCTTGCGGCTTGCATAGAAGTAGTTGTACTCTTCCTGCTCGGCGGTGAAACCTGCCATCACCTTGAGGTTGTAAGCGTTGTTGAACGACTTGGCATATGTAGCGAAGATGTTCGTTGTCCACATGTCGTCCTTATAGTTGCTCTGGGCTGCCATCGTGTTGGCCTGGCTGTAAGGATTGGTTGTGGTGAAGGCTTTTGCTGTCCAGGTGTTCCACATTGTGAAGGGAGTGTTGGCAGCCTCGCTGTTCTGGTTGCGGACAGCATATGTGAAGTCAGCCTGGAGGGTGAGACCCTTGATGATCTCGGCCTGCATC
Organism: Muribaculaceae bacterium; assembly: GCA_029057255.1. GTDB lineage: Bacteria > Bacteroidota > Bacteroidia > Bacteroidales > Muribaculaceae > CAG-873. The sequence continues at coordinate 4,467 of JAICZO010000090.1, forward strand.
CAGCCCTGCAGACGTGTCTGCTGGGTGACGGTCTTGTCGACGTGAGCCTGACGACGGTAGCCGATAGCTGCGTTGGAGAAGTCCATGGGGTTGCCTTCAGCGTCAGCTACCCAACCGTATGTCTCGAAGAACGAGGGCCAGCGCCACATATACTGGTAAGAGTTGCGGAAGAGGCTGGGCGACTGGTACTCGCGGTCAGAGAAGTTGATGCGGGCACCTGCCTTGAGCCACGAGAAGATCTGAGTGGTGATGCTGGCGTTTGCCATGTAGCGCTGCATCTTCTCGGGGTTGAAGCGGAGGAGGCCTTCCTTGCTGTCATAGCCGAAGGAGAGGCGGTAGCTTGTCTTGCCCGATGTGCCTTCGAGGCTTACGTTGTGCTTCTGGGCGGGAGCTGAGCGGAAAAGAGTCTTGGCCACGTCCCATTCGGCATAGCGGAGCCACTGGCCGTTAGGCATGATGTAGTAGTCACCGACGTTGTTCTCGTCGACATAGGGATGAAGCTCGCGGTAGCTGTCGTAGGGAGCGTTCTGAGCTTCCCACTTCTGAGCGAAGGGAAGGATGTCGGTATAGTACATACCGAAGATTTCGTTGGAGCTACCGTCGCGCACCGACGAGTTGAGACCTGCGGTGAGGTCCTCAGTAGTGCGGGCGAACGAAGGAAGGACAGTTGCGTTGTTCCATGCGAAGTTGTTGGTGTACTTCAGCGATACGCGGTCCTTGCTTGTGCCTTCCTTGGTGGTCACGAGGATTACACCGAATGCGGCACGAGTACCGTAGACAGCCGACGAGGCAGCGTCCTTGAGGACCGAAATCTCGGCAACGTCTTCGGGGTTGACGAACGAAAGGTCGTCGACAGGCACGCCGTCGACAACGATAAGAGGATTGGAAGTCTGACCGTTGGAGAGCGTTCCGACGCCGCGGATACGCATGGTGGCTTCAGACGAGAAGTCACCGTTGGCAGCGGTGATGGTGAGGCCGGGGACAGCACCCTGGAGGGCTCGTGTCACGTCCTGTACGGGACGGGAGTCCATTGTGCGGGCAACGTCAACAGTAGCGACAGCACCGGTGAGGTTCGCTTTCTTCTGCGAGCCGTAACCGATGGCTACGACTTCGTTGAGCATTTCAGAAGTGGGTTCGAGATACACGGTCATACCCTGTGCGGCACGTACTACAGTGGTCTTGTAGCCTACGTAGCTCACTTCGAGCTGCGCGCCGACGGGGATACGGATTTTGAAGTTACCGAAAGCGTCGGTGGCGACAGCATTATTGGCGACTCCTTTCTGAACAATCGACGCTCCGATGACGGGTTCGTTGTTCTCATCCATAACGGTACCCTCGATTGTGGTAGCCGCTTGACTCTGCTGCTGGGGAGCGGGTTCAGCCGAAGCCGTAAGAGACCCGAGCATCGGCATTCCGGCCAACAGAAGCATAGTCAGATAAAGATGCTTTCTCATAAAAGTATTGATTGTGTTTATGATCCGAGCCAGTATCGACCGTGTATATAAAAGGTGACTTGGCGGCGGCAAAGGATTATTGTTAGTTTGTTTGTCTTATGTATTATTAATAATGTTATATATGACTTGTCAATTGGTCTGAGGGGAGCGGGGTCGGTAAGCCTTACCGGAGCCCGTAGTTTTAAATGGTATTAGTTGCTTTAAAGTGATTAATTGGGTTTATATCATATAATTAGTTAAAAATTCTTTAAGGAGCCTACTGCCTGGGCAGCCGTTTCCGCTCCAAATTTAAATAAAGTTTTTTAAACGCTAAGGTTGTTTAATGTTTTTTAACAATGCTATCACTGACACGTCCGAACCGTCTGACGCCTCGGCGTGTTTACCGTTAAGAAATTTTTATTAACAGCCGGTAACTGTTAGAGAAAAAAACTTAACTTTGCAACATCAAACCGCACACCACATTATGAAACGCACCGCCTTACTCAGCCTCTTCTCCGCCATCATCACTCTCGCCGCCCTGCTGGCACCATCGTGCGCAAGCGCACAGACCCGCTCGGGCGAGAAGTCGTTCGGCCCGAAAGTCGGCTTTGTGAGCCGCAACACATCGGCCACCGCCGGCCTTGTCTTCCAGTACTCGCTCAGCAGAGTGGTGCGACTGTCGCCCGAGGCGGCAATCATATTCCGCCACAAGAATCTCGACGGGCTGACAGTAGACCTCAACGTCCACTTCCCCATCCCCTTCGCGGGCGGCCGCGCATCGGTCTACCCCTACGTGGGCGCCAACTTCACGTCATGGGGCCGCCACGGCATACACCCCGAGAGCCACGACGATGTGACAAGCCACTCCAACCAGTGCGGCATCAATGCCGGATGCGGTGTGGAGTACTACATAAAGAAATCTCTCAAGCTCTCCGCCGAGGCGCGATACACCCTCATGCGCCACTACCCGACGGCCTTCGTCACGGCAGGAATAGCGTTTGTGTTCTAACAGTTTCGCAATGGAAAAACCGACTGTAATATTAGGTATAGAGTCGTCGTGCGACGACACTTCCGCGGCCATCGTCGCCGACGGCATACTTCTGAGCAACGTCATAGCATCGCAGCAGGTGCACGAGGAGTACGGCGGAGTCGTGCCCGAACTCGCATCGCGCGCCCACCAGCAGAACATCGTGCCCGTCGTCGACGCCGCCATACGCCGCGCCGGCATAAGCAAAGCCGACCTATCGGCGATAGCATTCACCCGCGGCCCCGGCCTGATAGGCTCGCTGCTCGTCGGCACGAGCTTCGCCAAAGGCCTGTCGCTCGGCCTGCGCATACCCATCATAGATGTCAACCACCTGCACGGCCACGTGCTGTCGCACTTCGTGCGCCAGAACGCCGACGACAAGGTGCCCGACTTCCCCTACCTGTGCCTGCTCGTGTCGGGCGGCAACTCGCAGCTCATACTCGTGCGCGGATACAACGACATGGAGATACTCGGCCGCACTATCGACGACGCCGCAGGCGAGGCCTTCGACAAGTGCGCCAAGGTGATGGGCCTGCCCTACCCCGGCGGCCCCCACATCGACCGCCTCGCGGCCGAAGGCAACCCCAAGGCCTTCCGCTTCGCCAAGCCCCACATCCCCGGCCTCGACTACAGCTTCAGCGGTCTTAAGACTTCGTTCCTCTACACGCTGCGCGACGGCCTCAAGAGCGACCCCGACTTCATCGACAACAACCGCGCCGACCTCGCGGCATCGCTTCAGGCAACTATCATCGACATCCTCGTCGACAAGCTCGACAAGGCCGTGAAGCAGACCGGAGTGAAGACCGTGGCGATAGGCGGCGGCGTGTCGGCAAACTCGGGCGTGCGCGACGCCGTGGCACGCTACTGCGAGAGCCACGGGCTGACGGCATTCATCCCCGAGCGCAAATTCACCACCGACAATGCCGCCATGGTGGCCATAGCCGGATATTTCAAATACCGCGACAGACAGTTCTGCCCCTACGACGCCACTCCCTTCGCGCGCGTAGAGGTATAAACAGAAGACTGCAATGAAACTTTCACTCGTCATCATCGGCGACGAGATTCTGCTCGGACGTGTCACCGACACGAACTCCGGGCTGCTCGCACGCACCTTCGCTGCCAAAGGCTGGCAGATAAACCGCATTCGCACCGTCGCCGACAAGCGCGACGACATCCGCGCCGCCATCGAAGACTCTATGGACGAGAGCGACCTCGTGCTCACCACAGGCGGCCTCGGCCCCACACGCGACGACATCACCAAGGCGGTGATGACCGAAATCTTCGGAGGCACCACCGTGCGCGACGACGCCGTCACCCGCAACATCGAGGAGATATTCGCCGACCGCCGCCTGAAGCTCAACCCGCTCACGCTCGACCAGGCTCTGGTGCCGTCGTCATGCCGCGTCATACAGAACCGCCTCGGCACGGCGCCGATAATGTGGTTCGAAAAAGACGGCAAGGTGCTCGTGGCCATGCCCGGCGTGCCTTACGAGACACGCGGCATGCTGACCGAAGTAGCCGCCGAAATAGACCGACACTTCGGCTGCGCCGGCACGATACTGCACCGCGAGTTCACCGTGACGGGCATCTCCGAGTCGGCTCTCGCTCAGCGTCTTGCCGCCTTCGAGGACTCCCTTCCATCATTCTACAAGCTCGCCTACCTGCCCAACCCGGGCGAGATTGTGCTCCGCCTCGACGCCGACTACACCGGGCGCGACGGTGCCGCCGACTTCGACCGCCATGCGGCAGCGCTCAAAGCGGCCGCCGGCGAGTATCTCGTCGCCGAGGGCAAGCTCACCCCCGCCGAACTCGTCATCCACAAGCTGCGCGCCAACAGCCTCACCATAGCCACGGCCGAGAGCTGCACCGGCGGCAACATAGCACATCTCATAACAGCCGTCGCCGGATGCTCCGACGTGATGCGCGGCGGCATCGTGGCATACTCCAACGACGTCAAGACCGCAGCCCTGGGCGTGCCCTCCGACATCATAGCGGCACACGGTGCCGTGAGCGAGCCTGTAGTGGCACAGATGGTGGCAGGAGCATGCACGCTGTGCGGCGCCGACTGCGCCGTGGCAACATCAGGCATAGCAGGCCCCGGCGGAGGCAGCGCCGACAAGCCCGTAGGCACCGTATGGATGGCAGCACGCGTGGGCGGACGCTCCGAGACACGCCTCTGCCACTTCGGCGGCGACCGCGAAGCCGTCATCGACCGCGCGTCGGCAGCCGCACTGATGCTGCTCGCCGAGATGCTCGGGTAGCGACTACCCCACTTACGACAAACGGCGCCTCGTCGATATGCGGGCGCCGTTTGCGGGTATATAATGGATAGTTCTGAAAAATCATATCCGCAAAGGCACATATACGACGGCAGCGCCCGACTTCTGTGAGGCGCCAATCGAAGAGTATGTATGGTATGAACCGGGCTTTTTCATCTTGCTACTGGTTACTTTGTTACACAACAGACTACAGACCCGGATATAATCCGCGGTCATAAGCTGTCGAGAACAGGACTCAACAAGATGTAAGATTTTCCTCCCCTCACAGGGAGCGGGGATGAAGAGCTGTTCCAACTCTTTTGCAGGCCTCGGAGGGAGGCTCAGCAAATTGCCCGGGAGTTGTAATCATCCCCTGAGTCTGACGCGGCAGACCCATTTTGCGCCACAAAGATAACGCTTTCTTTCTGCTTTGCAAACTTTCGACACATTTTTCTGAAAAAAAGCAACGGGAGCCGGCCTCGGTGTTGAGGTGGCTCCCGTTCTGTATTGTGTCGATGCTGTCAGCAGGCGTCGGGCGTTAAGCCAGACAGAGTATCAGTGCCTGTGCCGCTACAACGCGGAGGAACATCGTGAGAGGATACACGGTCGAGTATGCAACGGCCGGGGCGTCGTTCGACGTCGAGTTGTTGGCATATGCGAGTGCCGGGGGATCGGTGCAGCTGCCCGACATGAGACCCATGATGGTGAGCAGGTTGATGCGGTCGTGGCCGCGTGCGATACTGCCTGTGATAATCAGAGGAACGACGGTGATGACAAAGCCCCAGATAACCCACCACATACCGGTGCTGTTGAACACCGAGGCGGCGAAGTCCTTGCCGGCGGCAATGCCGACCGAGGCGAGGAAGAGGCATATACCGAGTTCTCGCAGCAGCAGGGAGGCTGACGACGATGTGTAGGTGACGAGCTTGGCCTTGTAGCCGAAGCGGCTGATGAGGATGGCCACCACCAGAGGACCGCCGGCGAGACCGAGCTTCATGCCGAAGCCGACGTTGATCGAGCCGAGCACGATACCGAGAATGATACCGACGAAGATGGTGATGAGGTTGGGCTGGTTGAGGCGCTTCATCGAGTTGCCCAGGCGTGCTGCCAGGCGGTCGATGTCCTCGATGTTGCCTACGACTGTTATGCGGTCGCCCATCTGCAGGCGGAGGCTCGGGGAGGCGAGCAGGTCGACGCCGGCACGGTTGACGCGTGTTGCGTTGAGCTTGTAGCCGTTGTGGAGGCGGAGCGAGCCGAGAGCCACGCCGTTGTATTCGCTCTTGGTGACGACGATGCGGCGGGAGTAGACGGGGGTGTGTGCCGATTCCCAGTCCATCTCTATTTCAGGACCGATGACAGCCTTGAAGCGGTCGACGTCGCTGGCCGAGCATACGATGAGAAGGACGTCGCCGGTGTGAATCTGCGTTGTCGACTTGGGGATGACGATCTCGTCGCCTGTCATGAGACGCGACACCACGAAGTTGGTGCTCACCACGTCGTGGAGCTGCACCATTGTCTTGCCGTTGACAAGCTCGTTGGTGACTTTGAGCGAGAGGAGGAAGGGCTTGAGATGCGAGTCTTCCTGCTCCTGTTCGATGGCTTTGATTTCGTCATCGGTATTGACGCGGAACACCCACTTGATGATGAACATCGACAGGATGATGCCGACAACGCCGAGGGGATATGCGGCAGCGTAGCCCGATGCCATGAGGTTGGCCTGCTCGGCCGACGATGTCATCTGGGTGATAGTCTGCTGGGCGGCAGCAAGGCCGGGGGTGTTTGTCACGGCACCGCTCATCACGCCTACGAGAGCCGAGATGTCGTTGACATTGCCGAAGAAATAGATGCAGAGCACTATGGCCACGTTGAGGGCTATGGTGAGCACTGCAAGGAAGTTGAGGCGCATGCCGCCCTTCTTGAACGACGAGAAGAAGCCGGGACCTACCTGCAGACCTATCGAGAAGATAAACAGGATGAGACCGAACTCGCGCACGAATTTAAGGATGTTGTTATCGACCATATAGCCGAAATGACCCATCAGAATGCCCACAAAGAGCACGAAAGTCACGCCTAACGACACCCCGAAGATTTTGACTTTGCCGATGTAGATACCCGCCGCTATCACGAACGAGTACAGCATCAGCGTCGAGGCTATGGAAACCTCGCCGGGCATGAAAAGATTTGCTATTGACTCCATGAAAAAATCTAAAAAGAGAGATTATGAGATAAAACATGAGAGAAATTGTAGTGATCAGCATTAAAAATGTGCCCAAGTGTGGGATGAATTTCTAAGACTTCAGACATCAGAAATGGTGAAATTAAAATGGTTACTGTGTGCTGGCAGACTGATCTTCAGTTGCATAAATAAAAATATAATGTGTTAATTAATGAAAGTTTAGTTGACTGGAGAGGCTAGGGCTTAGTGGTGTAAGTCATGTGATACCGGCGGGGCGGCACTACATG
>JAICZO010000091.1 GCA_029057255.1 Muribaculaceae bacterium
ACCCGTCTCGCAGGCTGTCGAGAACCTTGAGGACGCGCTCAAAGTGGCACACCGCATCGGATACCCCGTCATGGTACGCTCAGGCTACGCCCTCGGCGGTCTCGGCTCCGGCATCTGCAACAACGACGAGGAATTCATCACACACTGCGAGAGCGCGCTGGCATACTCGCACCAGATTCTTGTCGAAGAGTCGCTCAAGGGCTGGAAGGAAATTGAGTTCGAAGTCATCCGCGACGCCTCGGACCTCTGCTTCACAGTCGTGCCGATGGAGAACTTCGACCCGCTCGGCATCCACACCGGCGAGAGCATCGTGGTAGCGCCCATCGTATCGCTCAAGCCCGAGCAGATACAGATGCTGCAGGACATCGCCGCACGCGTGGTGCGTCACATCGGCATCGTCGGCGAGTGCAACATCCAGTACGCATTCAACGCCGAGACCAACGACTACCGAATCATCGAGATCAACGCCCGCCTCAGCCGCTCGTCGGCACTTGCCTCCAAAGCATCGGGCTACCCCCTCGCATTCGTGGCGGCAAAGCTCGCCCTCGGATACACCCTCGACCAGATCGGCGAGCCCGGCACACCCTACTCCGCCGCCAAGGCTCCTGAAGTCGACTACATGATTGTCAAGATACCCCGCTGGGACCTCACCAAGTTTGTCGGTGTCGACCGCGAGATCGGCTCTTCGATGAAGTCGGTCGGCGAAATCATGTCTATCGGCAAATCATTCGAGGAAATCATACAGAAAGGCCTCCGCATGATAGGCCAGGGCATGCACGGCTTCGTAGGCAACACCGACCTCCACGTCGACGACCTCGAGCACGCACTCACCCACCCCACCGACATGCGCATCTTCGCCATCGCCCAGGCTCTCGAAGAGGGATATACCCCCGAGCGCGTCGCCGAGCTGACAAAGATTGACATCTGGTTTATCGACCGCCTCGCCAACATCGTGCGCATGGCCGACAGCCTCCGCAAGCGCGGCGGCACAGTCGAGGAAATAGACCACGACACCATGCTCGAAGCCAAGCGACTCGGCTTCTCCGACTTCCAGATCTCACGTCTGGTCGAGAACCCGACAGGCAACATGGAGGCTGACGTGCTCCGCGTGCGCAACCGACGCAAAGAACTCGACATCACACCCCGCGTGATGCGCATCAACACCGTAGCGTCGGAGTACCCCGAACTCACAAACTACCTCTATGTGACATACGGCGCCACCGAAAACGCCATACCCTACGATTTCAACGCCCGCAACAACATCATCGTCCTCGGCTCGGGTGCTTACCGCATCGGCAGCTCCGTCGAGTTCGACTGGTGCTCGGTCAACGCTGCGACAACATGCCGCAAGCTCGGCTACAAGGCCATAATGATCAACTACAACCCCGAGACTGTGTCGACCGACTACGACATGTGCGACCGTCTCTACTTCGACGAGCTCAGCTTCGAGCGCGTCATGGACATCATCGACCTTGAGACTCCCCGCGGCGTCATCGTCAGCGTGGGCGGACAGATTCCCAACAACCTCGCCATGAAGCTCCACCGCCGTCATGTGCCCG
>JAICZO010000092.1 GCA_029057255.1 Muribaculaceae bacterium
TGCCTTGCGACGGCGTGCCGAAGAGGGCGTTGGGGAAGTAGCTGTACTTGCGCTGCTGCTCCACGCCGCGCGTATCCATATATGTATATGTGCCGTAGTAGCCGAAGAAAGGCGACGAGAAGTCGGGCGCTCCGGTGAACGATACCGACGGCGTCAGCACATAGCGTATCATCTTTATTTTCTTGCCTATCGCGCCGAGGGGCTGGAAGAAAGCGTATACCTTGGTATCCATCGACACCGAGGCGCTGAAGTCCCACACGTTGTACAGGCTGTAGCTCGTGTCCATCTGCTCGATGGCCTGCTGCTCGTCCCAGCGGCGTCGCACCTTGCTGGTGTACATACGGTCGGTGAGGTTGATCGACGGCGTGATGTTGATGTAGTTGAATACGTTGAACGTCGCCGATATGGGCACGCGGTGGCTCATGCCGTTACGCCAGTCCTTGACGAGGCTTTTCTTGAAGAACTCGTCCTGCTTCGATGTCAGCGAGTTCTGCAGCATACCCGTGTACGACAGCTTTATCTTCTCGTACCAGCGCTCGGCGCCTATTGCCTTCTTTCGCTTGAAGGGGTATATCTGCGACATGGTTATGGTCACGTTGGGGAACGATACCGACAGGGTCGAGTCCTGTGTTCGCTGCGACACGTTGAAGGTCGTCGACAGGCTCCACTTCGAGTTGGGGATGCGGTATGTCATGTTGATTGTCGAGCTCTTGGTGTTCTCGGTGAACGACGGCGAGTAGTAGGAGTTGAGGTCGTTGCGCGAGTAGCCCGACGTGGTGAAGTTCACGCTTGCCGACAGCGACATGTTGGGGTTGGCCTTGCTGTCCTGCGAGTGGCTCCACAGCACCTGGAAGTTTGTCTGCGAGGCATAGTCGGGCGAGCCTTTCTCTCCGGTGATGGTCTTCAGGTAGCTGAAGTCGAAGGAGCCGGAGTATTTGTATCGCTTGGCGTATGACGAGCGCGCCTTCAGGCCCCACGAGCCCTTGGTGTATATCTCGCCGGTGAGAGCGAGGTCGATGTTGTCGTTGATGGCGAAGTAGTAGCCGCCGTCGCTGAGGTAGAAGCCTCGGTTATAGTCGTCGCCGAACGTAGGCACGATGATGCCCGAGGCGTATTTGTCGGTGAAGGGGAAGTATCCGAAGGGTACGGCCAGGGGCAGCGGCAGTCCCGCCAGAACCATGTACGACGGACCGACGACGATGTTCTTGCCCGGCTTGACCTTGGCCTTCGTGAGGTGGAAGTAGAAGTGCGGGTTGTCGTGGTGGTCGCAGGTGGTGTACTTGCCGTCGGCGATGAAGAACTCGTCCTCGGTGCCTTTCTTGGTCGTGCCGCCGGTGAGGTATCCCTCGCCCTGCTGAGTCACGACATTCTTGATGTATCCCTTGGATGTCTTGAAGTTATACCGCATCGTCTCGGCCTCGTAGTCGGTGCCTTTCTCGTTGAACACGGGCTTGCCCGTAATCTCGCCCGTGGAGTCGGGCGCGCCTATGGCGAAGACGGTGTTGTCCTTGAGGTCCATCTGTATCTCGGCGGCGTCGAGCTTGATGTCGCCGTATGACACCTGGCTGCTGCCGAACATATAGGCCGAGTCGCGGCGCACAATCAGCATCGAGTCGGCCGACTGGAAGATTACGGCGGCGTCGAGGTCGGCGCGGTCGTAGCGCATGCGCGACTTTGCCGGCCCGAACGGCACACGTGCCGCCGGCACTACTGACAGCGATTCGCTGTCGGCGGTGTCGGATGCTATTATGGCGGGCATGGCGGTGTCGGGCACACTTATGGCGAGCGGTCCTCCGTCGATGGCGGAGGACGTGTCAGGCTTGGCTCTCGAGAAGTCGGGCGTGGCCTCGTTGTCGTTGGTGCCTAATACCGTGAACGCGCACAGTGCCAGTATGATGGCGGCGATATATAGTATGAGAGATCTCAATTTTTTCTTTTTAGCCGCGCAAAGTTACGAAAATAATGAGTTTTTGACAACGCGTATGCACTTATTAAGTCGCGCGTGCGGACATTAAAGCCCCTTTTATCACTTTTTAACTTTAAATGTTTTTATTTTTTTGCTTTTTAATATTGAAAAAAATTCGTACCTTTGTGGCGTAATGAGCAGTCTATTCAATAAAATACGTTCGTTTACCATTGGCTTCCGAAGAGCTCGGGCCACTTGAAATGATTTTATGTCTGCCTGCCTGACTCGGCGCCTTGTGGACCGTCAGAGCGCACGGGAATAGGAGCGGGTCAGATAATGAATACCGCGCAGACCATCTGAAAAACCTAAATATCATATATCTACCTTAAATTACCATTTCTTTACTATGAAGAAACTCCTACTTTTTCTTACTGCCGCATCTTTGGGCGTGACATCCGTACAAGCCGAGAAGTTCGACTTCACCGCTTTCGCATCGACAACTCAGGCCGCCTGGCACGGCACCGGCACATACGGCCACAAGGTGACTGTCGACGGCGTTCAGGCCGACATGGTCGAGCACTACTACAACGACGGCGTGCCCGCAGGCGAAAAGCCTCTCTATCAGGACTTCGCACTCGCTGACGGCAACTACACCTTCACAGTGTTTGCAACAGCCTTCAACGCATGGAAGGGCTCGCCTTATGTGGAAGAAACAACCACTGACGTCGTATCGCTCTACGCCACTTCGGGCGACAAGACCACCGAGACCGACGTGCCCGCAATGAAGCAGAAATCATACGATACCGACCCCGCCACATACTCGGTCAGCGCCCTCGTGGCAGGCAAGGCCGTGCAGGTGGGCCTCGTGACCAAGGCTGCCGACAAGGCCGAGTGGTTCACAATCCAGATCAAGACCGTTGAGTTCGAAGGCACTGCCGCCGAGGCTCTCGCTGCCGCAAAGGCTACAGTCGAGGCCGCTCTCGCCACCGAGGCTCTCTCTAAGGTTCCCGGCGCCGAGCGTACTGCTCGCGAGCGGGCTCTGATCGACATCTCGGAGCCGACGGAA
>JAICZO010000093.1 GCA_029057255.1 Muribaculaceae bacterium
TGTCAGCGCGGGTGCCTCGCCGAACTGCTCGGGGTAGATCATCATAAGGTTGTTGCGGGCGAAGTAGCGCTGCAGGAAACCGGGCAGCTCGGTCATCTCGGCCTGATAAGACACTGACTGGGCGCGGGCGCCGATGACGACGAAGAGGTCGTCGTCGAGCACGCGGTTGCTCATCAGCACGAAGTCGTCCCAGCCGGCGGTGGTGCGGAACTCGCAGCGGATGCCGTAGTTCTCGGAGTAGATGACGCCCCGGATAAGCGGCTGCACTTCGGCCTGACAGCAGAAGATGACGCGGCATCCGACCTGCTTTGTGAGCCTCGACACTGCCCTCACCCAGCGGCTGAAGCCCGTCTCGTACTGCGCTCCGGCAGGCACCCATACGACGACGCGGGTGACGGTGTTGACGGGTATGAAGCTGCGCACGATCATAATCATGCGGTTGGTCGACCGGAGCAGCTGCTCGACTTTGTTGCCGAAGAACGAGTCGATGACTGTCATGCGGCGGTGCATGCCGAGGATAACTTCGGTTATGTCGCGCTCCTCGATGGCGTTGAGGACGCCGGTGACGGTGTTGAGGTCGTAGCGGTCGAGGGTGTCGACCGTGATGTCGGCGGCGGCGGCGGCCTTGCGTGCCGTGTCGAGCGAGTTGTGCGATATTGCCTTGGCGGCGGCGGAGTTGTCGTTGCGCACGTGCAGGGCGTAGAACTTGTGCTCGCCGCGGGTGTTGCGCATCAGCACGGCCATCTCGACCAGAGGCACCGTGGTGACGGGGTTGGCCACGGCGATGAGGGTGTTGTTGACCCTGATGCGCCGCATGACGGTGCCTGTGCCGTCCTCCTCGACCATCTTCACCTTGAGGCGTGTTGCGGCCGACGACGTTATGATGGGCGCAATGGCGCAGGTGACGAGTATGACGGCGATGGTGCTGTTGAGGATGCGCTCGTCGAACATCTCGAGGCGGTAGCCGACCGACACGACGGCGAGGGCGACGGCCGTATGTGCCGCCGTGAGGCCGAACATGACGCTGCGGCTGTCGCTGTCGAAGCCGTATATCTTCTGTGCTATGAAGGCGGGCAGCCACTTGCTCGCAAGTGCGACGGCGAGCATGATGCCGGCCACGCCGAGGGTCGAGGAGTCGCCGAAGACGCGCACGTTGATCATCATGCCCACACTTATAAGGAAGTAGGGGATGAAGAGGGCGTTGCCGACAAACTCTATCGACGACATCAGGGCAGAGCCCACGGGCACGTAGCGGTTGAGCAGCAGACCGGCGAAGAAGGCGCCCAGCACAGGCTCGAGGCCTATGAGCTGTGCCGTGCAGGCGGCCAGGAAGACGAGGGCGAGCACGAAGACATACTGCGTGACCTTGTCGTTATACTTCTTGAAGAAGAGGCGTGTCAGGCGCGGGTAGAGATAGAGCAGCGCCACGGCCCAAAGCACCAGGCGCAGCGCCAGCAGACCGATGGCGAGGGTATCGAAGTAGCCCTCGCGGCGGATGCTCACCGTGGCGGCGAGCACGAGCAGGGCGCCGATAACGGCTATGATGGTGCCGACGATGGCTATGAGCACGGCAGGCGCCTTGGTGATGCCGAGACGCGCCGCCACGGGGTATGACAGCAGCGTGTGGGAGGCATACATGGCGCCGAGGAGCATCGACGTGGTCCAGTCGAGGCCGAGCAGGAAGACGCTCGTGAGGATGCCTATGGCAAGGGGGATGAGGAGGGTGAGGGCGCCGAAGATGAGGCCGCGCCGCAGGTTGAGCCTCAGATGGTACATGTCGATCTCGAGGCCGGCGAGGAACATAAGGTAGAGCAGCCCCACCTGCCCGAAGATGGCAAACGACGAGTCGTTGTCGAGCACGTTGAAGCCGTAGGGGCCGATGACGACCCCTGCGACTATCATTCCTATTATATGCGGTATCTTGAGCTTGTTGAGCAGCAGCGGCGCAAAAAGGATGATTGCCAGCACGATAAAGAATATCTGCACCGGCTCGGTGACCAACGCTTGCGCCAGGAGTATCATCGGCTGCCCTCCTCTGCCCGCTTAGCCGCGGTGGCTCTCGATATACATGGCTATCTGCACGGCATTGAGTGCGGCGCCCTTGCGTATCTGGTCGGCGACTGTCCAGAACGACAGGCCCTTGGGGTCGGCAAGGTCGGCACGCACGCGGCCCACGTAGACGGGGTCGGTGCCGGCAAGGTCAAGGG
>JAICZO010000094.1 GCA_029057255.1 Muribaculaceae bacterium
AAGCAAAGGTGCTCCGCTTTTATGTCTTTTATGCTTGGGCTGCCGTTTTAGAACTCGGCGTTGTTGGGGGTGCGGGGGAAGGGGATGACGTCGCGGATGTTGGTCATGCCGGTGACGAAGAGCACGAGGCGCTCGAAGCCGAGGCCGAAGCCGCTGTGAGGCACTGTGCCGAAGCGGCGTGTGTCGAGATACCACCACATGTCCTTCATGGGGATGTCGAGTTCCTGGATGCGGGTCATGAGCTTGTCGTAGTCGGCCTCACGCTCGCTGCCGCCGATAATCTCGCCGATTTTGGGGAAGAGGACGTCCATGGCGCGTACGGTGCGGCCGTCTTCGTTCTGCTTCATGTAGAAGGCCTTGATGTCGCGGGGGTAGTCGGTGAGGATGACGGGCTTGCGGAAGTGCTCCTCGACGAGGTAGCGCTCGTGCTCGCTCTGGAGGTCGGTGCCCCAGTCGACGGGGAACTCGAATTTCTTGCCCGAGGCCTTGAGGATGTCGACGCCTTCGGTGTAGGTGAGGCGCACGAAGTCGTTGTGGAGGACAAACTCGAGGCGCTCTACCAGCTCGTGGTCGAAGTGCTCGGCGAGGAAGTCGATGTCATCGCGGCAGTTGTCGAGGGCGTACTTGATGCAGTACTTCACGAATTCCTCGGCAAGGTCCATGTTGGCGGTGATGTCATAGAATGCCATCTCAGGCTCGATCATCCAGAACTCGGAGAGGTGGCGGGGTGTGTTGGAGTTCTCGGCGCGGAATGTGGGGCCGAAGGTGTATATTGCTCCGAGGGCTGTTGCTCCGAGCTCGCCTTCGAGCTGGCCCGATACGGTCAGTGCGGTGGGCTTGCCGAAGAAGTCCTTTGTGTAGTCGACGCTGCCGTCCTCGTTCTTGGGGAGCTTGTCGAGGGGGAGTGTTGTCACCTGGAACATAGCACCGGCGCCTTCGCAGTCGCTTGCTGTGATGAGCGGGGTGTTGAGATAGAAGAATCCTTTCTCGTTGAAGAACTTGTGGATGGCGAAGGCGAGGGCGCTGCGTATGCGCAGGATGGCGCCGAAGGTGGCGGTGCGGGGGCGCAGGTGTGCTTTCTCGCGCAGGAACTCGAGGGTGTGACCCTTTTTCTGGAGGGGGTACTGCTCGGGGT
>JAICZO010000095.1 GCA_029057255.1 Muribaculaceae bacterium
GGGCTTTTTGTTCTCGATGGCATCTATGAGGGCGTCATAGGTGTCTTTGGGCAGGTATTCAAACATCTTTCGGCGGGTGAATACAAGCTCGCCGTAGTACTGGTCAGGGCGTTCGGCAGGGGTTTCAACGGCAACAGCCTTGCGGTTGAAGGCCTCCTCCACCATTTTGAATCGCAGAGTAGTAGACATATCTTATATATACTGGAATGCTGAGGGTGTGCTGTGATAAAAAACATCACCCGGGAGCGCTGACAGGTCGCTGCCGGGTGTGACGTTCGGTACAAGGTGTGATGTGTTGCCGACGGAAGCCGCCGATACAGCGGCAGTCCGTGTGACATATGAAATGGCGGCATACTTTGATGCCGGAGTGCAAATCTTCATACCTTGGTCTTTTCTACGCCGCAAAGGTACGAATTTTTTGTAGGATTCTCAAAAAAATTACATCGGAATTGCGGCCGACGGTGCGTTGCCGTAGTGCAGCCTGTACATCAGTGCGCGAAGGTCTATCACGGGCAGGGGTCTGAAGCGCAGGGGAGTGCCTGCGGTGCGCACGGCTACTATGCAGCGCAACGAGCAGACGGAGATGCCGAGCATGGTCATCATGAGTTTGCCGCCTACGACGACTTCCTCGCCCTGCATCTCGATATGCTGGCGCAGATCCTCGATTTCGAAAGTTGTCACCACCGAGCACGACAGCACGCGGGTGCGGATAAAACCGATGACCGCCACATACGAGCATGTGACCACGAGGCTGACGAGCGAATGGTCGAGGTCGGGGACGACGCGTACGTTCATATCGACGTTTACGGGTGTGCGGCCCAGCCGACGCAGGGCGCGCCTGTTGACTGCCGTGGCGCCTTCGACTTCGCGCACAGACACAAGCCTGAAATTGATTGCTGTTTCTTCCATGATATTCTAACGCCGCAAAACCTTGGACGGTTTGCTACGCCGCAAAAATAAATAAAATTCTGTAAATAGAACGCCACACAGTGCTTTTTTGAAAAAATAATGTGTAATTTTGCGCTATGATACCATCGGACAAACAAGAAATACTCGATAAGCGCTACCTGCGCATGGCTCAGATCTGGGCAGAGAATTCGTATTGCCTGAGGCGCAAGGTCGGTGCCATCCTCGTCAAGGACAAGATGATAATCTCGGACGGTTTCAACGGCACCCCCGCCGGGTTTGAGAACGTGTGTGAGGATGTCGACGGCGTGACAAAGCCCTATGTGCTTCATGCCGAGGCCAATGCCATAACCAAGGTTGCGCGCAGCAACAATTCGAGCGAGGGGTCTACGCTGTATGTCACGGCGTCGCCCTGCCTTGAGTGCGCCAAGCTTATTATTCAGTCGGGCATACGCCGTGTGGTATTCAACGACCTGTACCGACTTACCGATGGCATCGACCTGCTGCGCCGCGCCGGTGTCGAGTGTGTGCACATCGGCAATGTGGATTAACTGATTTGCTCTCGTCTTAAATTTTACAGCAAAAGTGTCTGACAATCGCAAATATCTTCTCGCTCTCCCTCTCGTCGCCGCAGCTTTTC
>JAICZO010000096.1 GCA_029057255.1 Muribaculaceae bacterium
GAAGTACGACTACATCGCCATGAACTACATCCTCGTGCCCGCCGACAAGCAGGTGGTCGACATGGTGCTCACGGCATACGACGCTGCCGGACAGAGCCGTCAGGTAAGCCTCACACAGGTGCCCGTACAGCGCAACTTCCGCACCAACATCTACGGCGCGCTCCTCACCAACCCGAGTGTCTTCGACGTTGTGATCGACAATGAGTTCGGCGGCGACAACAACCACGAAGTGGCCGTTGCCACCACCAAGGAGGAACTCAAGGACGCCCTCGAGAACGGCGGCGACATCATCATCCCCGAGGGTATATCGCTCGACATGACGGAGTTCATCACCGGCGGCGACGACAACCTTGCCGTAACCAAGCCCACCAACCTCATCATCGACGGCAAGCTGACAGTAAACGCTCTGGGACGCATCAACGTCGAGAGCACGCTTAACGTAAGCGGCTCGGCGACAAGCCGCGCCTCGGGTGTGGGCAACACCGCAGGCACGGGCGAGATTGTCACCGGCGACAACGCCTACGGCATATTCAACGTCCGCGGCGGCAAGCTCACTGTGAGCGACATCACCATCCGCCACACCAACAAGCTCGACGGCTCGCCCATCGCGCTGCGCGAGAATGTCGACGTACTCCTCGAGAACGTGACCGTTGTCTCTGACTTCGGCATTATAAACTCGTGGGCTTCAAGCTCAGGCAACATCGTGATGAACAACTGCAAGTTCTCCTCGACATCGAACTCTGCCCGCAACGGCTCCAACTGGACATATGCCGTGCGTATCCTCGGCGAACTCACCGCTGAGATGACTGACTGCGAAGTCGACGGCGTGCAGGGCGGCATCTCGGCATCGAGCGGCGGACGTCTCACCGTCAACAGCGGCACATACTGGACACACCGTCTTGTCGACGAGCCCAAAGCAGCCAACTTCTATGCCGCATACTCGGCTCAGAACGGCAAAATCATCATCAAGGGCGGCAACTTCTATGCCGAGAACGGCAAGAAAGCCATCTACAACGGCGACAACGACATCGCCGGCGACCCCTACGGATGTATCGAACTCTTCGGAGGCCGCTTTGCCGACCAGGGCTATGACCAGGCGACCGGAGGTATCATCGAGCCTACCGCCGACTGCATGTGGCAGGCCATCGAAGGTGATCCCATATACAAATGGGAGATTGTCAAAAAGAAATGAACTACATTCAGCAGTGAATTTTGACTCTTCTGACACTTAAAACCTATGTAGAGTACTGACAGCACATAGGTACTCCGAGATTCGCTTATCAACAAAATCCCGCGACCGTCGAGGCCGCGGGATTTTACTTTAGTAGTATTTATTCGCCGAAGAGGCTGTGAAGCTCGCGGAAGCGGTCGAGTACCGCCGGGCCGAACTTGGCCATCGACGCCTCGACACGCTCGAGGCTCTTGCGCTTCATGTCGCCGCTCTTGCTGTAGAAGCAGTCGGCATAGCAGACGAGCTTCTCGAGCGTGCTCTCGGGCATGTACGAGCGCCCTGCCGGCACGGGGAGGCCTCGCGAGGCTATCTCGGCGGCTGTCAGTCCGGCGCCAGTATGCCGCTCGGCTACGAGTGCGCACTCCTCGGGAGCACCCGCCGCGCGGAGCATATCGGCGCCTATGGGGCCGTGGCACAGATAGGGTGCCGAGCCGTAGCAGCCTATGCCCGGGGCATTGGTGCGGATTATGCCTATGTCGTGCAGCATGGCCGCAGCCTCGACCATCGCGGGGTCAAGGCCGAGCGCCAGGCGCCGCTCTATGGCCAAGGCCTCGTCGGCCACGGCACGGCTGTGCGACAACAAAATCCCGCTGACCTTGCGGCCTGCGGGATAGTATGTGTCGATTATCTTTCGCCAGTCGGGAGCAGACATCATTCAACGAGGGTTATCCAGCCGTGTGTGTCAGGCTCCTCGCCGTGACGGATGGCGTTGAGACGGCGGACAAACTCCGTGGTGACGGGGCCGGGCTGACCGTCCTTCGAGATGATGTACTTCTTGCCGGTGTCGATGTCGTCGATTTGGCCGATGGGCGAGCATACTGCAGCAGTGCCGCAGGCAGCTGCCTCGCTGACGGTATCAAGCTCGTCGACAGTTATCTGACGCTGCTCTACTTCCATGCCCATCTCGCGGGCAAGCTCCATAAGGCTCATGTTGGTGATTGACGGGAGGATAGAGTCGCTCTTGGGAGTGATGTACTTGCCGTCCTTGATGGCGTAGAAGTTGGCAGGGCCGCATTCGTCGAGATACTTCTTCTCCTTGGGGTCAAGGTAGAGCACTGCGGAGTAGCCCATCTCGTGAGCCTTGTGACCGGCGCCGAGCGATGCGGCATAGTTGCCGCCGACTTTCCAGCGGCCTGTGCCCTGGGGAGCCACGCGGTCATACTCGCGCATGATGCAGATGTTGGTATTCTTGAAGCCGGTCTTGAAGTAGGGACCTACGGGGGTGACCATGACAATGAAGAGATACTCGTCGGCTTCCTTCACACCGATGCGGGGAGTCAGACCGATTTCGAGCGGACGGATGTAGAGCGATGCTCCGCTGCCGTAAGGCGGGATGAAGCGCTCGTTGAGCTTGACGGCACGGATGCACATCTCCTCGAAAATCTCGTAGGGGACAGGCTCCATGAGCAGGCCGCGGGCCGACTCACGCATGCGCTTGGCGTTCTCGCGCATACGGAAGATGCGTATCTTGCCGTCAACGCCGCGGAAGGCCTTCAGACCCTCGAATATCTCCTGTCCGTAGTGCAGCGTGGTGGCTGCCATATGGATATTTATGTGTTCGTATTGCGAAACTTCGATTGGGCCCCACTTACCGTCACGGAATGTGCATCGGAGGTTGTAGTCGGTGGGGAAGTAGCCAAAAGGCAATTTGCCCCAGTCAATGTCAGTGTCCATATATTCTGTGTTTAATGTTTACCCTGCAAATATAGACAGAAATTTTTAAAAACCTACTGCCGGGGGTAGAAATTTTGCCTCGAAAGCACTAAAACACCCGACAGCAGGCCGTTGGCAGCGGCAATTTGTTACCAGCCGCCCGAAGCGCCGCCTCCGCCGGTGTGTCCGCCGCCGAAGCCGCCGCCTCCGAAACCGCCGCCACCTCCGCCTCCGAAGCCGCGGCCGCGGCCGCCGCTGACGATAATCGGGGGTGTGACTATCATCGGAATCTCGAACGGCACCTGCATGACATGGCCGCAGTGCCGGCACCCGTACTCGCGCACGCCGCGACCGCGGGTGGCCGTGGTGGGCTGACGCAGCACACGGCTGCGCACGAGCGAGGAGGCACGGGCATGGCAGCGCTCGCACTCGCGGTAGCCGGACGCCTGGACGACATACTGCTCGATGTCGGTCTCGCCGCACGAGGGGCAGAGCCACACGTCATAGTCGACCGACCCTATGCGCTCCTCGAAGTCCTGCGCCGGGTTGAGGTACTCGTTGTCGTGCACTTCGTCGACCTTCTTCATGGCCGTGCCGCAGCGCGGACAGGAGTGCGGGGCGTTGCGCAGGCGGTAGAGTATCAGCAGCAGGGGCAGCGACGCTATCAGAGGCAGGCCAAGCCCGAGGAAGGTCATGGCGAGATACAAAGGCTTGAGACGGCACAGCGACTTGTAGCGGTCGTGGCGGCTGAGGCGCCGCGCTCCCGCCCATGTCGCGATGAGCACTATCACCATGATGACGGCAAGGAAAGCACAGAAGCCGATATATATATTGAAAAACGGGATGTCATCATCCCCGCCATGCCGGGCAAAGTCGGCGTCGGCTTCGCCCGAGAGTATCTCGGAGGCATTGTCGGGGTCGGTGAGTATGGTTGTGACAGCCTGCGACGCCGCCACGAGGCCGCCGCCGTAGTCGCCTTTGCGGAAGGCGGGGAACATCTTGTGCGAGAGGATATTCTTGCATATGATGTCGGGCATCACGCCCTCGAGGCCGTAGCCTGTGCGGATGGTAGCGCGCCGCAGGTCCTTTGCCACGAGGATGAGCAGGCCGTTGTCTCTGTCGCCCTTGCCAAGCCCCCACTCCTCGAAGAGGTCGGTGGCGAAGGTGTCGATGTCCTGCCCCTCGATGTCGCCCACTATCACGACAGCCGGCTCGGCCGACGTGGTGCGGCGCACGGTGCGCATCAGGTCGTTGATGCGCGACCTGTGTGCTGCCGTCAGTATGCCGTCGGGGTCGCTGACATAGGCGGCCGTATCGGCAAGGTGCACGTTGGGGATAGACTCGACGGTGTATGTGGCGGCGCAGAGCGCGGCCGCCGACATTATATATATAAGTATGGCGAGTAGTGTTCGTTTCATTTCGGATAGTGTTAGACGGCAGGCAGCGACATGCCGTTGAGTTTACGGTACAGGTCGAGGGCGTAGACATCGGTCATGGCCGACACGTGGTCGAGCACGGCCTGCACCTTGCCGAACTGTGTGTCGGCCTGCACGTCGTACTGCTCGGGGAACTTGGCCAGCAACAGGCGCGAGTAGTTCAGCTCCGGCTCGAGGACAGCCCCGACGAGACGCTCGAGCAGGAATGTTATGATGCGGTTACCGGCCAGCTCGATATCGACGACTTCGGCCGAGCGGTATATCTTGCGCACCGACAGCTCGCTGCAGCGGCTGTAGCCGTCGCGCTCGAGCGCCCTTATATGCTTCAGCAGAGAGCCTTCGAAGGTGCCTGACAGGATAGCATCCTCGTTTTCGATGAAGGCCTGCGCGCACTGCTCCACCAGAGCGCCGACGACGCACGAGCGCAGATATGCTATCTTCTCGTTGGGGTCCTCGACGCCGGCCATAACCTTCTCCATATGTGCCCGGCGGCCGCTGTCGAAGAAGCCGAGCAGCAGCTCCGACACCTCGGCCGTCGACAGTATCTTGAGCTTGTGGGCGTCCTCGATGTCCATCACCTCATAGCAGATGTCGTCGGCAGCCTCGACGATGTACACCAGCGGGTGGCGGGCATAGCGCAGCGGCTCGCCCTCGGCCGACAGCCGCAGCATGCCGAGCTCGCGGGCAACCTTCTCGAAGTCATCGCGCTCGGTGGTGAAGAAGCCGAACTTGCCCTTTGTCGACAGCACCGACTCGTAGGGATACTTCACTATCGAGGCGAGCGTGGAGTATGTCATGGCGAAACCGCCCTTGCGCCGGCCGTTGAACTGATGCGTCAGCAGGCGGAAGGCATTGGCATTGCCCTCAAAGTTGACAAGGTCGCTCCACTGCCCCGGCGTGAACATAGGCTTGAGCCTCAAGCCCTCGCCCTCGCTGAAGAAAGTGCCTATGGCCTTCTCGCCCGAGTGCCCGAAGGGAGGGTTGCCCAGGTCATGTGCCAGACACGCCGCCGCCACGATGTCGCCCAGATGGCTGAAATGCTCTGTCGGCTCGCCGGCGGCACCATGTTTAATAGTCAGGGCTACGGCGATATTGTCGGCCATCGACTTGCCGACACATGCCACTTCCATCGAGTGCGTGAGCCTGTTGTGCACGAAGATGCTGCCCGGCAGCGGGAAGACCTGGGTCTTGTTCTGCAGGCGTCTGAAAGGCGACGAGAAGACGAGGCGGTCATAGTCGCGCCTGAAGTCGGTGCGGGTGTGATTCTTTTTGGGGTCGTGGTAGTCCTCGAGGCCGAAACGCTTGTCATTGACCAGCGAGGCCCAGTTCATTTTCGGATTCATTCTATCAAACCGAGATAAGCGCCGACGGTGAGCACTTCGATGATGCGCTCGCGGCGGCTGTCGTAAAACTGGCGGCAGTAGTCGTTTGCCGCCGATATAATTCTCTTGGTCTCTTCGGGGTGCGCGGCGTAGTACTCTATCACGTCGGGAAAATCGCCGAAGCCGCGGTCGATTTCGATATAGTGCACGCCCGGCACAAGGCGCCCCTCCATAAACCACGTCTCATACTGCGGGCGCGGCATGACGGCAGCCGAACCGCTGCCCATCACCCACTTGAGATTGCTGGCCACATCGTTGCCCTCGAGCGAGAGGATAAACTTATACCTGAGCTGGTCGGCGATACTCATCTTGGGGCGGCTCCACTCGGCACGGCCTCCGCGCTCCGAGTCGCCCAGATCGGCGAGCCTGTGCCCGAAGTACTGACTGAAAAAGCGCTCCCTCTTCTCCTTGCCCGGCACCTTGCCGCGGAATATCGCCACATCGGCCTTGTCTTCGAAAGCGACCGGGTCGACGACACGGATAAAATGCCTTATGCGGTCCATCTTGAGCAGCACGGAGTTCTCGTTGCCCGGGCCTATGGGGCGGCTCTTGGTGAGCGCCGGGCAGGGAGGCACGAAAGTGATGTCGCCCGGCAGGAAGTTGATGCGTGTCGATGCCGGAAAAGCCGTCATCGCATGCTTGACGTCGAAGTAGTATGTCGACTGGCAGTCATGCCTGTCGAGCGCCGACACCGCCACCGTCGCCGGACCGAGAGCCGCGCCGGGAGCCTGGCAATAGTAGTGCACCCGCTCCATTATATAATCGTAGTCAGGGCGGCGCCGCGCCTCGGCCATATATGACTCGAAGCTACGGAAGAAGCTGTGCGGCAGCACATCGCGCACCGCCTCGGTGACGAAGTAGAAAAACTTGACATTCTTCCCGGCCCTCATCTTTTGGATTATATTCATCTTATTGACGGATTTTCAGTTGTACGCGACAAATATACGAATTATTGAGAATATCTCGGACACAGTCGAATATACACCTTCTATCCAATAATACTTTTTAACTCATCGTCGGCAGCTAAAGTTGCCCGATGTGCGAAAGTTTGATTATTTTTGCGTCTTAAATCCGATTTTTATGAAAAGATACGCTCTGCTGAGTGTCGCGGCCGCCCTTGCCTTGGGATCGGCCGCCCAGATAAACGCCCCCGACAACTCCGGCCTGATTGCCCGGAGCCGCAACATGGCCTCGATGGCCAACTATAAAGGAGCGATAGACCGTCTCGACGCGGTAGACCGTGACGCCCTCGATGCCGACAGCCGCATGGCCTTCGACTTAGAGCGCGCCGGCGTCCTCTTCGCCGACGGCCGCTACGAGGCCGCTCTCGCCGCTTACGGCACGTTCCGCTCCGACTATCCGACGTCGGCACTGCTGCCGGCTGCGTCGAAAGGTATGGCCGACTGCCTTATGGCTCTCGGCGACTTCGATGCCGCATACGACATCTACCGCGAGACTGACGCCGACGGCCTCGCCTCGGACGACGCCGCCGAGCTTTACTACCGTCTCGGCGTCTGCGCCCTCGAGACCGGACACACGGCCGAGGCCGAGAAGGCGCTCGACCGCGCTGCCACATACGCGTCGACACGCAAGGCCGCGATGTTCTATCTCGGCAAAATCGACTTCGACCGCAAGGACTACCGCCGCGCTCGCGAGCGCTTCAAGGCTGCCGCTTCGGCGACAGCTCCCGGCGACATGGCCGATTTCTATCTCGCGTCGATAGACTTCGCCGAGGGCAACTACGGCAAGGCTCTCACCACGGCCCGACAGATGTCGCGCCGCCACGGCCTCCCGGCTGCAGTGGGCGCCGAGCTTAACCGCATAATCGGCGAGTCGCTCTACCGCCAGGGCGAGACCACCGAGGCCACCGACTATCTCGAGAGATATGTCGCGGCCGAAAAAACACCGATGCCGTCGGCTCTCTATATTCTTGGCATCCACGACTTCGCGCGCGGAGACTATGGCCGCGCCCTCGAGCGCCTCAACCCCGTCACCGAGCGCGGCGAAGGTGCCATGCGCCAGTCGGCATATCTCTATGTCGGCCAGTGTCTGCTCGAACAGGGCGACTCGTCGGCCGCCATCCTCGCCTTCGACAAGGCTGCCAAGGCTGACTATGACAGGGATGTGCGCGAAGCAGCGCTCTACAACTACACGGCAGCACGGCTGTCAGGCGCTTCCGTACCCTTCGCCTCGGCCGCCGAGGCGCTCGAAGACTTCCTCAAGGCATACCCCTCAGGCGTATACTCCGACCGCGTGGCCGAGTATCTCGCCACCGGATATATGGCCGACAACGACTACGTCCGCGCCCTCGAGCGGCTCGACGGCATAGCGTCGCCCTCGCCCAAGACGGCAGAGGCACGACAGAGGGTGCTGTACACTCTCGGCACGATGGCGCTGGCCGACGGCAACATTGCCGACGCCGAGAAGTACCTGCGCCGTGCCGAGGCCGAGAAGACCCGCAACAGTCTCATCAATGCGGAGACAGAGCTGTCGATGGCACGCCTCGCCGCTGCCAAGGGCGACAACAAAGGCGCGGCCGAGCGTTTCCGCAAGTATCTGCGCACGGCCGACAAGAACGCCGAGAACAGGCCCGTAGCTCTCTACGGCCTCGCATATGCCTGCTACAGCAACGGCGACGCGGCCGAAGCCGAGACTTGTTTCACGCAGGCCGAGAAGGCGCTCGCCGACAAGAGCGCACGCGCCGACGCCCTGAACCGCCTCGGCGACATACGCTTCGCGCAGGCCGACTTCAGCGGCGCGGCCGACTTCTACCGCCGCGCCTACTCCGTCAACCCCGCCACGGGCGACTATGCGGCGCTGAACGCCGCCAAGATGAAAGGCTACAGCCGCGACTACGAGGGCAAGCTGCGCGACCTCGACGCGTTCAGACGCGAGTTCCCCTCCTCTGCCCTGATGCCCGACGCCCTGCTCGAGACAACGCAGGCTCAGATAAGCCTGGGGCGCAACGATGATGCCGTGGCGACATACCGCAAGCTCATAGCCGACTACCCCCGCACGGCACAGGGACGCCGCGGCTACCTGCAGATGGCCATGACGCTGCTCGACATGAACCGCAAGGAAGATGCCGCCGAGGCATACCGCTCTGTGATAAGGCTCTACCCCACGTCGGAGGAGGCCGCACAGGCATCGTCGCTGCTCAAGACCATGTATGCCTACGAGGGCCGCGCCGACGAGTATCTCGAGTTCATGGCCGGTGTCGACAATGCGCCCAAGATAGAGGCTGACGAGGCCGAGCGACTGAGCTTCGAGTCGGCGCTGACGGCGCTGCGCTCGCGCGGAGAGACCCGCCAGCTGGAGAAATTCGCCGACAAGCGTCCCACATCGCGCCACGCCGCCGAGGCTCTCGGCGCGCTGCTCGACAATGCCGTCGCCAACAAGCGTGGCGACGAAGCCGGACGCCTTGCCGACCGCATACTCGAGCGATATCCCGACTCTCCGGCTGCCGAAGCCGCCCTGCTCGAAAAAGCGAGGAGCCTGCAGGCGGCAGGAAAGCTCCCCGAGGCTCTCGAGCAATACCGCGCGCTCGAAGAAAAAGCATCGACACCGCAGCGTGCCCC
>JAICZO010000097.1 GCA_029057255.1 Muribaculaceae bacterium
ACGATGCTCAACCTCGGGCGCGTCGACATACGCGGCACCGACATAACAGCCACAGCCACGCTGCGCCCCTGCGGCGACCTCGAGCTGACAGCGCGCGGCCAGTACACCTACCAGCGCGCCATCGACATAACATCGCCCTCCGACAGCTACTACCGCGACCAGATACCCTATGTGCCCCGCCACTCGGGCAGCGCCACCCTCTCGGCGGAGTGGCGCCGCTGGGCATTCAACCTCACATACATGTGCGTGGGCGAGCGCTACAACCAGCCCGAGAACACCCGCGCCAACTATATGCCGCTGTGGCAGACGGCCGACGCCTCGCTCAGCCGCGACTTCACCTTCGGCAAGGTCGCCGCACGAGCCATGATAGAGGTGAACAACCTTGCCGGCAGCGACTATGCCGTCATCCTCAACTACCCCATGCCGAGGCGCAACTGGCGCCTGACACTGAGGGTCGAGATTTAGCTCTTGCTCATTTGAGCGAAAATTGCTAATTTTGCAGTAAATATCAAAGGTAATGAAGAATATACGCAATTTCTGCATCATAGCACACATCGACCACGGCAAATCGACCCTGGCCGACCGTCTGCTTGAATATACAGATACCGTGGCCGCAAAGGACATGGAAGCACAGGTGCTCGACGACATGGACCTCGAGCGCGAACGCGGCATCACCATCAAAAGCCACGCCATACAGATGGAGTACGAGCTCGACGGCGAAAAGTACGTGCTCAACCTCATCGACACCCCGGGACACGTCGACTTCTCCTACGAAGTGTCGCGCTCGATAGCCGCCTGCGAAGGCGCCCTCCTCATCGTCGACGGCTCGCAGGGCATCCAGGCACAGACCATCTCCAACCTCTACATGGCCATCGACAACGACCTCGAGATCATACCCGTCATCAACAAGGTCGACCTCGACTCGGCCAAGCCCGAGGAAGTCGAGGACCAGATCGTAGACCTGCTCGGCTGCGACCGCGAGGAGATAATCCGCGCCTCCGGCAAGACCGGCCTCGGCGTGCCCGAGATTCTCCGCGCCATCGTCGAGCGCGTGCCCGCCCCCACCGGCGACCCCGAGGCACCGCTGCAGGCCCTCATCTTCGACTCCGTCTTCAACCCCTTCCGCGGCATCATCGCATACTTCAAGATCGTCAACGGCAGCATAAGCAAGAACGACTTCGTCAAGTTCGTGGCCACCGGCAAAGAATACCACGCCGACGAAATCGGCGTCCTCAAGCTCGACATGTCGCCCCGCCAGCAGCTCTCGGCCGGCAACGTGGGCTACATCATCTCCGGCATCAAGACCAGCAAGGAAGTCAAGGTCGGCGACACCATCACCCACGTGGCACGCCCCTGCACCGAAGCCATCGACGGCTTCGAGGAAGTCAAGCCTATGGTCTTCGCCGGCGTATACCCCATCGAGACCGAAGACTTCGAGAACCTGCGCACATCGCTCGAGAAACTGCAGCTCAACGACGCCTCGCTGACATTCGCCCCCGAGTCGTCGGCCGCCCTCGGCTTCGGCTTCCGCTGCGGCTTCCTCGGCCTGCTCCACATGGAAATCATCCAGGAGCGCCTCGGCCGCGAGTTCGACATGGACGTCATCACCACCGTGCCCAACGTAAGCTACCGCGTCTACGACAAGCGCGGCTCCATGACCGAAGTGCACAACCCCTCGGGCCTGCCCGACGCAACACTCATCGACCACATCGAAGAGCCCTACATCCGCGCCTCAATCATAACCACAGCCGACTACATCGGCCCCATCATGACACTCTGCCTGGGCAAACGCGGCGAGCTCATCAAGCAGGAGTACATCTCCGGCAACCGCATGGAGCTTACCTTCGACATGCCCCTTGGCGAAATCGTCATCGACTTCTACGACAAGCTCAAGAGCATCTCCAAGGGATATGCCTCCTTCGACTACCATATCCACGACTTCCGCGAGAGCAAGCTCGTCAGGCTCGCCATACGCCTCAACGGCGAGAGCGTCGCCGCCCTGGCGGC
>JAICZO010000098.1 GCA_029057255.1 Muribaculaceae bacterium
CCAGCAGCACCTGCCCTGCCGACGAAACCAGACACGCAAGCAGCCTGGCACCCGACAGTCCGCCATAGACGGCAGGCTCGCCGACAGGCACAAGGCAGCCACCCGGCCCCGGCCTCAGATTAGTCACATCGGTAACGGGCGCGGCAGCGTCAGCCATGCCGCTTCGTGGCAACAGGCGTGCCGCCACGATACGTTGTTCAGTCTTCTTTCTCATGTCGAAATAATTTTTTTGGGCGCGAAAATAATCCCGCCACAAAAAAATGACAGCCATAAAACACCACCGAGGGGAAATTTGTATTATATTTGCCGCCACGATTCTAACAAACTATAAAAATATGAAAGCTAAATCCATCATCATCTCTTCGGCTCTTATCGCCGTGGCAATAGTCATCCTCGGCTTAGCCCTCAAGAGCGGCATCGACCGCTTCTCGGACCGCGACCGCGCCGTCACCGTGCGTGGCCTGTGCGAAAAAGAAGTACGCGCCAACAAAGTGACATGGCCCATCGTGACCAAAGAAATGGGCAACGACCTGGCATCAATCTACGACAAAATCCAGCGCAACAACGCCACCATCATACAGTTCCTCAAGAGCAACGGTCTGTCGGACAACGAGATTGCCGTCAACCCGCCCAAGGTATACGACCAGATGGCCGACCGCTACAACAGCCAGAACATACAGTACCGCTACCAGGTGACAAACGTGCTCGTGGTGACATCCTCGCAGATTGACCTCGTGCGACAGCTCATCAACAAGCAGACCGACCTTATGCAGAAAGGCATAGCCGTCGTCGCCGGCGACTACACCTACGAGATACAGTACGAGTACACCGAGCTGAACACCATCAAGCCCGAGATGATCGCCGAAGCTACGGCCAACGCACGCGAGGCCGCCGACAAATTCGCCTCCGACAGCCACAGCAAGCTCGGCAAAATCAAGACCGCATCGCAGGGTCAGTTCTCCATCAACGACCGCGACCAGTACACCCCCGACATCAAAACAGTGCGCATCGTCACATACATAACTTACTATCTGCAGGACTGATAGCACTGCCGAAAATACTGCGACACGGACACAGCTTTTGTCCGTGTCGCATTTTTTTTGTATTTTCGCGCAATTAAACCTAACAGTAAACCACCGATGTCGTGTCTGCGCGTACTCCTCTGCCTCATCTTCCCTCCCCTTGCCGTAGTTGACAAAGGCTGCGGCTCTATTATTCTCGTCACCGTTCTGACATGTTGCGGCTGGATACCGGGCGTCATCGGAGCCATACTCATATGCACACGTTCGCAATGAAACATATCATACTACTCATCGCAGCTCTCGCCGCGTTCGTGCCGTCGGCCTCCGCCCTGTCGGACGTCCGCTTCCACAACGAGAGCTCCGACACGCTTGAAATCAACCGTCTGCTCGACAGCGGCTCGACACGCAGCTTCTCGTCGCCCGAGGAGCGTGTGGCCTTCTACGGCCGTCAGTTCATCGGCCGACCCTACGGCGCACACACCCTCGAGGGTGAGCCTGAAGTACTCACGGTCAACCTCGACTCGCTCGACTGCACGACATTCGTCGAGACAGCGCTCGCTCTCGCCTTCACCACAGGAGAGAGGCGCTCGTCATGGCGAGACTTCCTCTACAACCTGCGGCGCATACGCTACCGCAACGGCGAAGTCGACGGCTACCCCTCGCGCCTGCACTACATCTGCGACTGGGCCATCGACAACATACACCGCGGCAACCTCCGCGACGCCACACGCGACTTCCCGCGCTACAGCGAAATCATGCGCACCGTCGACTTCATGAGCGCCAACCGCGACAAATACCCTGCGCTGGCCGACTCGGCGAACTACGCCCGCATACGCTCGATCGAAAACGGATACCGCCAGCACCGCTTCCCCTACGTAAAGGCCATCGACACCAACAGCAAGGCCACAAAGGCGGCCTTCCACAACGGCGACGTGGTGGCATTCGTCTCCAACCTCAAGAATCTCGACGTCACCCACATGGGCATAATCGTCAAGGAGACGCCCGACGCCGACCCCTATGTGCTCCACGCATCGTCGAGCAACGGCAAAATAGAAATTTCGACTCTACCCCTGGCAGCATTCCTCAAGCGTAACCGACAGTGGACGGGCGTCAGAGTATTCCGACTCGTCGAATGACAGACATGAGAGCCAGGCTTCATTACTTCGACATTATCAAAGGCATCGCAATCTTTATGGTTGTGATGGGGCACGTCTTGACCATGTGCGTGCGCGGAATAGACGACTCACTGCTGTTCAAGATTATAGGACAGACACACATGCCGCTGTTCTTCTTCATAAGCGGATACTTTACCTTCGGCATGCGCGAAGGCCGCGTGCGCATGCCCGACATCAGGAAGAGAGCCTTGCAGCTGTTGTTGCCGATGGTTGTGGTGAGCACACTGTGGATATACGCATATCCCGCCACAGGGCTTCAGAGCGGCACCGACTGCAGTTTTTCAGGACTATGGTTCAACGCATGGAAGAACGGCTATTGGTTCACACCCGTCCTTTTCGAGATTATAGTCCTGTACGCCCTCCTTCTCCGCCCCTTCGAGGGGATGCGCAGCCCGTACATGCAGGCGATACTTACAATAGGTGCCTGTGGCGTACTGCTGACGGTGCAGAGAATGCTGCCGGCCGATGCGTCCGAGCT
>JAICZO010000099.1 GCA_029057255.1 Muribaculaceae bacterium
GTTTATAGACCCGAGGCGCCCGTTGGTGACGAGTACTGTCGGCAGCTTGTGCTCGGCCACATAGTCGATGGCGAAGCGGCTGTCGGTCAGCGGCACCATCAGTCCGCCGGCGCCTTCGATGAGGACGCGGTCGTAGCGGCGCAGCAGTTCGTCGGTGGCGGCGCTTATGACGTCGGTGTCGATGTCGCGGCCGTCGATGCGGGCTGCAAGCTGTGCCGATGCGGGGTATGAGAATATGACGGGTGCCGTCAGCCCCTCGCTGTCTTCGGGCAGGCTGCCTGTGCCGAGCAGCCGGCGGTGCGCCTCGATGTCCTCTGACGAGCCTGTGCATCCGGTCTGGATGAACTTCTGCGTTATCACCGACAGGCCTTCGTCGGCGAGGCGTCGGGCGTAGAAGGCTGTGGCGTATGTCTTGCCGGCATCGGTGTCGATGCCGCTGATGAATATGGCTTCGGAAGGTAATCCGGTGTTTTTCATTTCTTTTTCATCAATAATATTATCGGGCGGTAGGTTGCTCTGTAGCGGCCGTCGTCGTCGGCGCGGAGCCTTTTGGCGGCGCTGCGGAGCGAGTGGCTGTCGCTGCTGTCGAGCGAGTTCACGCCCGTGCTCTTGAGGTGTCGGAAGACGTCGAGCGGCTGGTCGAAGAGCATGCATCGCTCGTAGCACTCGCAGCCGATGACGTCGAGGAGTCCGTCAGTCATGGCAAGCCACCCGTCTCTGTCGGGCAGTGGCAGCGAGCGCCCTGTGGCGTCGGCCACTTCTTGAAGGTTGCCGCTGACGAAGGTCGTCAGGGCGAGGTATCCGCCGGGGACGAGCACGCGGGCGCACTCGGTGAAGAAGCGTGAGGGGGAGTTGAACCACTGCACTGTCGAGGCCGATGCTATGACGTCGACCGACTCGCTGTCAAGGCGCATGATTTCGGTCTCGGCGTCGACCTGCCGGAATGTGACGCCTTCGCATTCGACCGGAGCGGGGCCGACGATGTCCCACAGCTCGAGCGTAGTGTCGGCGCCGCGCAGGCGGGCGAGGCGGCGGCTGAGGGTCCCGGTGCCGCATCCTATCTCAAGCACTCTTGCGCCCGGGCGCGATATGACGGCGTCGATGCTGTTGTCGTGCATCATCGAGCACAGTCGGTCGACGCACTCGGCCTGTACGGGGGCGAAGTCGTCGTAGCTTTTGCGGCCGCGGGCGAAGCGCTGCCCCATGCGGTCCTTGTCGACGATGTGCCGGTCTATGACAGCCTGCAGGTCGACAAGATGCGGAGCGTCAAGTATCTCCGTGGCTGTCGACGCCCAGGCCCGCGTCTGGTTGGCGGGAGGGAATATGGCGTCGGCGCGGCCTATGACAGCCACGTCCCAGCGCGTCACCGGCCCGAAGTCAGGCTCGGGCAGACGGCAGAAAGCGTCAAGCTCGCTGCGGAGGCTCTCGATGTCGCGGTCGGGTCTTACGGCCATGAATGCTTCATAGGCCTGCTTCGAGCCTGCCATGCGGCGGTAGAACTTTAGCAGGTTGCGCTCGTCGAGTCCGTCGAGGGTGCCGCGGAATATAGCCTCGGGTATGCCGAGGCTGTCGTCGACGGGGCTTATGGTGCCGTTGACGGCTATGCGGCGTGTCACGCGGCTCTCTATCGCTGCCGTCGAAGTGGCGGCAGCATAGACGCCGAGCGACCATGCGACGATACATATCTCTGTGTAGGGGAGGGCGAAAGTCCAGTCGATACAGCAGTCGCGGTAGTCCCATACCACCGCGATGTCATATCCGTCGCGGAGCAGGCTGCCGAAAGGGCGCGCGTCCATCGACCATCCTGCAAAGACAAGAATCAGGCGGGAGGCGCCCTTGTGTGTTATGAATTCTACTTCCATTGTTGCTGTAAAAACAGCACAAAATTAGCCAAAACTAACTATTTCTCCAAATCGCGGCCGACTCTGCCTTTCCACAGCAGGTAAATGGCGGCGGCTGTGAGCGCGGCGCTGGCGACTGTAGCCCATGCCGGCCACAGCGAGGGCTCGCCGCTGACCGACTCTATGCCTTCGGTGCGAGCCTGGTGCCATGCCGTGACGACAAACATGACGTTGTTGAGCACATGAGCCGCGACCGGTGCCCACAGGCTGCGGGTCCACAGCAGGAGGTAGCCGAAGTAGGCGCCAAGGAGCATGCGGGGAACGAAGCCGAAGAGCTGGAAGTGCAGCGCCGAGAAGCAGAAGGCCACAATCCATATGGCGACGTGCGGGTTGACACCGCCCGTGGTGAGAAGGCGCTGGAAGCATCCGCGGAAGAGCAGCTCTTCCGACAGTCCGGCGAAAACGCCTATTATAAGGATGTTGACTATGAGAGCGCCTGTCGATGTGTTGGCGAGCAGATGTCGCAGGGTCTCGAAGGCCGAGGTCTCGAGCTGTCGGGCAATGGCTTCGAAGGCTGCCATCGACTCGGGCAGGCTGATATGGTAGTTAGAGTAGATGACCGCTTCCTGGGCGGGTACCGATACAGCCAGGACGACAGCTATCAGCAGCAGTGTCGCCACAGAAGGCTTGCGGCTGAGGCAGAGCAGTTCGGCCGGGCGACGGGTGACGAACAGGGCCGTCACCACTGCCGGGATGATGAATGTGACGACATCCTGCAAAACGGCGCTGATGCGCACCGCTCCCGCGGGATTGTCGGCAAGAAGGCGGCCGAGCACATAGGCTGCGGCGGCGGTGAGCAGGTAGCACACCAGGAACATGCACAGCAGCAGGAAGAGTCTCTGGCCGAGAGTGAGGACAAGCTCTGATTTCTTCATTGTTCAGATTTTGAGATAATAAGGTTCTACAAGCTGGATGTACGCGCCGCTCAGCGAGCCGTCGCTGTCGCGCATCGACAGCTCAGAGATGTCTGTCGGGCCGTCGCAGGGGCTGAAATCCCACAGCAGGCGCGTGACGGGCTTGCGCGGCGACGTGCGTACGCGCAGCAGGCGCCGCAGTTTCAGCCCCGACATCTCGGCGCTGAAGATTATATCGTTTTCAAACTGGGCCGGGCTGACCATGCCGAGGCGTCCGTCGGGGGTGAGCCACAGGGCGGCTTTGGACAGCAGGGAGGCGTACGAGAGTCCGGCCTGGTGCCGTGCTGCCGCGCGCGCCGTATCGGCCGACAGCTCGCCGGTGGTGAAGTATGGCGGGTTGCTTATGATGATGTCGACGGGCGACGGTGGGCTGAAGTCCGCGAAGTCGCCTTCGACGGTGTGCATGCGCATGCCCCAGGACGAGGAGGCGAAGTTGCGGCGGCATGCCTCGGCGGCCGGGCTGTCAAGCTCGAGGGCGTACACTGGCGCCTCGGGGCATGTCTGTGCGCCGAGCAGCGAGAGTACGCCCGAGCCGGCTCCGGCATCGACGAGAGAGTGTGCGCGGCTGTACGGCGGCAGAAACCACGCGGCAAGCAGCACGCTGTCGGAGCATATCTTCATGCCGCAGCCGCTGTCGTCGACGTCGAACTGTCTGAACCTGAACACGCTCATTGCTCCGACGGATTTTTAAGCTCGGGCACGCCGATGTTGTGACGGTCGAAGATGTCGCGGGCGCGGCGGCTGAATTCCTCGGCGCGCGGGCGCCAGCGGCTGTCTTTGACGCTGTCGGCTGTCATGACCCTGAAGTTGTCGGAGGGCGATGTGCCGGGTATGGTGAAGAGCAGGCGGTACGATGCCGATTTGACGGTCGGTACCCTGTCTTCGCCGCGGAAGAGCTTGACATGCGCCATGGCTCCGCCGCGAGTGTCGGCGGTCTTCATGTTGGAGATGAAGTTGCCGAGCGAGTAGACAAGGAGTACGTTCTTCTCGGGGCGGTAGCGGTTGGGGCGCAGCTCCATAGGCTGTATCACGTGCGGGTGTCCGCCGATAATCATGTCGACGCCCAGGGCCTCGAGGTAGTCGGCAAGGTGCTTCTGGGCGGTGTTGGGGAGGAGTTTGTACTCGTCGCCCCAGTGTATGCACACGCATATCATCTCGGCGCCGGCGGCGCGTGCTGCCTCGACGTCGGTCTTGATGAGGCGCCTGTCGATATAGTCTACCGCCACGCCGTCGCGCGGGCTTATGCCGTTGGTGCCGTAGGTGTAGTTGAGGAACCCGATGCTGAACCCGTTGATGTTCTTTATCAGCGGCAGTGCTGCGGCGCGGGCCGAGTCGCAGCTGTATGTGCCGATATGGTCGAGTCCCCGACGGTCGAGCTGACCGATGGTGGAGCGCAGGCCCGAGGGGCCGCGGTCGAGGGTGTGGTTGTTGGCCGTCAGGAAGAGGTCGAATCCCGTGTCGGCCAGCGCGTCGAGATACTCAGTAGGGGCGTAGAAGCAGGGATAGCCGCTGTGCCGTCCCTCTCCAACGGGAGTCTCGAGGTTGACCACGGCATAGTCGGCAACCGACACGACCGGCTCCAAGGCCTCGAAGTACTGCGAGTAGTCGTAGCCTTTGCCGCATCGGGCGGCGTCGAGCTGCGCCTGATGCTGCATTGCGTCACCGACAAAAACAAGGTCGGCCTCGTCGTATCCCATGACGAGGCTGACAATAGAGACGAAGAGCGGAAGTAACCACATCAGCATGACTGAAGGCCTGTGACGGGCTTACTTGTTGTCAGCTCTTTCGGCAGCTTTAAGAGTGTTGAGCATCAGCGACACGATGGTCATCGGACCGACGCCGCCGGGCACGGGGGTTATAGCCGAGCACTTGGGTGCCACGGTCTCGAAGTCCACGTCGCCGCTGAGGCGGAAGCCTGACTTGCGGCTTGCGTCGGGCACGCGTGTTGTGCCGACGTCGACCACGACAGCACCGTCGGCAACCATGTCGGCGGTCACGAAGCCGGGGCGTCCGAGCGCTGCCACGAGGATGTCGGCCTGGCGGGTAAGCGCGGCGAGGTCGGGGGTGGCGCTGTGGCAGAC